>JAYRFD010000559.1:0-5618 GCA_041908565.1 Polyangia bacterium
GACCGTGCCGTTTTCATCGGTGCGAACCCAGCGCAGACCCGATCGCGCCTTGAGCTTGGCCATGGTCTGGCAGTGCGGCATGCCATAGCTGTTGGTGTCGCTGACGCTGATCAGCACGTACTGCGGCGCCACCGCGGCCAGATAGCTGCCCGCCGTCGATGTACAGCTTCCGTGATGCCCGGCTTTGAGCACCGTGCTGCGCAAAAACGATCGGCTGCTGTCATAGGTCAGGCGTTCCGCTTCGCTTTCGGCATCGCCTTCAAACAGGATCGAAAAGCGCCCGTAGCGGATGCGCAAGACCACCGACGTGTTGTTGATGCCGTGCGAGTCGTCGCTGGATCCGACCCGCTTGTCGTGCGCGGCCAGCACGCTGACCTCGACCGCGGGGTCGATAAGCAGCGTCGATCCGCCCCGCACCGCCTGATAGTTGCAGCCAGCGGCGCTGCGAAAGCTGTTGTACCCGGCGACGTCGCGCCGATTAAGCCCAGGGTCAAAGACGCGCGGCACGCAGCCCTTGGGCAGCAGGGACAGCACCGGCGTCAGGCCCGTGTAGTGATCGTGGTGACCATGCGACAGCACGGCGTAGTCGATCTGCGTGATGCCGCGGCTTGCCAGGTAGTTTGCCAGCTTGGTGGTGCTGGGCCCTCCGTCGACCACCAGCACCTTGCCGTTTGGGAATTCCACGACAAAGCCATCGCCTTGCCCGACATCGACCATGCTGATCCGCAGCTTGCCAGCCATCGCATCCAGGCCGGCTTCGCTGGCGACCCAGGTGGCATCCGCGCTGGGGTCGCCGATCGACGCCGATTCCGCCTCTTTCGTGTCCAGGCCTTGCGGGCGCTGGGCAGATCCAGACTCGTCGACGGGCTGTGACGACTCGTACTCCGGCGGTTCGCAGGCGGATCCAAGCAGAACAACCAGGCAGCACAGCCACAACCAGGGGGATCGATGGGGTCTCGTCATGGGCGAGGCGTATCACCATCGGGCCGGTCTTCGGCGCAACAAATGCGCAAAATGCGCAGCGCCTGTCGTTCCGATCAGCCCGCGGCGTGGAAGCCAAAGGCGCGATCGTGGACGTAGACCAGCTTGCAGCGCTCCAGATAGCGCGCGTCGTGAATGCGCCCGGCCCGGATGTAACCGGCCTCGCCTTGGCTCAAGATCAGCGGCTCACCGTCGGGGATCAGCGCGCCGCCCTCTTGGCGATAGAACTGCACGGCCATCTTGCCCTCGACGACGACCGTCATGTCGTCGCCGGGATGCCAGTGCGGTGGCTCGGCGGTCCCTGGCTCCCAGCGCTCGAGCATGACCTCGACTCCCTCGGGATTTTGCGGGAGGGTGCCGCGCATCGTGAAGCCATCCGGCGTTCCCGGAACCGGCACGCAGCCTTTCCAGATCTGGCTGGTCTCGGAATTCACATCGATCGGTGCGTCTTTCGGGTCGGTCGTCGGGTCGGTCATCGGGTCGCGTCCTGACAGTGAAAGGTTGGCCCCAAGCGCCCCTGCGCCCCACATATACATCGGCTGGACGCGCGGTCGACGGACATTGAACTGCATATCCGCACAAAAGCGCTTGCATTCAAATCAAAGCAAAATGAAATGGGATTTTTCTTTTTGAAAGAATCGTCCCATCCGTTGATTGATATTTTCTAGGTTCCGTCGGTGTGCAGCGTCGCTTGGCCGCGCTGCCAGTCGCAGGGACAGGGCTTGTCGGTCTGCAGAGCGTCCAGCACGCGAAGCATCTCGGGAATGCTGCGACCGGCGTTCATGTCGTGGATGCTCATCCAGCGCAGCAGGCCGCGATCGTCGATCAGAAAGGTGCCGCGCAAGGCCACGCCGACTTCGGGCAGAAGCACTCCGTAGCGATGCGCGATTTCTTTGGTCAGGTCGGAAAGCAGTGGATAACGCAGCGACGCCAGACGTTCGTCCGCCCGCACCCAGCCCAGGTGGGAATAGACGCTGTCCGTGCTGCAAGCCAAGACCTGACAGCGACGGGACACGAAGTCGTCGTAGTGATCGTTTAGGCCGACAAGCTCGGTCGGGCAGACGAAGGTGAAGTCCAGCGGATAGAACAGCAGAAGGACCCAGCCGCCGCGATAGTCCGAAAGGCGCACGCTGCGGAAGTCGCGCCCGATCAGCGCCTGCGTCGCAAAGTCCGGAGCCGGCCGCGATACCTGCGGCGGCGTCACCGTTGGCAGCATCGGGCCTGGAAGCGTTGCGTTGGGCGTGCTCATGATCGCCTTGTGTGGGTCGACGGACGTGCCCTACAGGTACGCCGGATCGCGATGTTCCCCGAAGACCTCGCGGAATACATCGCTGACTTCGCCCAGGCTGACGCGGTCGCGCACGGCTTGCAGGACCGCCACCATCAGGTTGTCGCGCTGCGGGTCGGTGCCGCGAGCCGCTCGCCGGACTTCATCCAGCGCAGCCTTGACGGCGCTGGCGTCGCGCTGCGTCTTGAGTGTCTTCATGCGTTCGATCTGCAGATCTTCCACGCGCGAGTCGATCTTCAGCGTCGGAATGCGGCTCTTGGCATCGGTCTTGTGCTTGTTGATACCGACGATGGTCCGCTCACCGGAATCGACGGCGCGCTGGTGGTCGTAGGCCGACTGCGCGATCTCGCGCTGTGGATAGCCTTCTTCGATGGCGCGCACGATGCCGCCCATCTCGTCGATCTTTTGGATGTAGGCCATGGCCCGCGCTTCCATTTCGTCGGTCAGCTTTTCGACGAAGTAGCTGCCGCCGAGTGGATCGGCCACGGCGGCCACGCCGGTTTCTTCCGCGATGATCTGCTGCGTGCGCAGCGCCAAGGTCACCGCATCTTCCGTCGGCAGCGCATACGTTTCATCGTACGAGTTGGTGTGCAAGGACTGCGTACCGCCCAGCACCGCGGCCAGCGCCTGCATGGTCACGCGCACCACGTTGTTCAGCGGCTGCTGCGCCGTCAGCGAAACGCCCGCCGTCTGCGCATGCGTGCGCAAGATCCACGATCGCGGGTTCTTGGCAAAAAAGCGCTCGCGCATGACGCGGGCCCAGATGCGACGGGCGGCGCGGAACTTGGCGACTTCTTCAAAGAAGTCGTTGTGCACGTCGAAGAAGAAGCTCAAGCGCGGCGCGAACTGATCGACATCCAGGCCGGCTTCGGCGCCCAGCTGGACATAGCCAATGCCGTCGGCCAGCGTGAACGCTAGCTCTTGCACGGCGGTCGCACCGGCTTCGCGGATGTGATAGCCGCTGATGCTGACGGTGTTCCAAAGCGGCATCTCTTTGGTGCAGTACACCAGCATGTCGCGGATGATGCGCATCGACGGGCGGATCGGCGTGATCCACTCTTTCTGCGCGATGTATTCCTTCAACATGTCGTTCTGCAGCGTGCCGCGCAGACGGCTGGGCCCGACCCCTTGCCGCTCGCCCACCGCGATGTACGCCGACAGCAGGTAAATCGCCGGCGCGTTGATCGTCATCGACGTCGTGACATCGCCCAGCGGGATGCCGTGGAACAGGCGTTCCATGTCTTCCAGACTGGCGACGCTGACCCCTTCGCGACCGACCTCGCCCAGCGACCGCGGATGATCCGGGTCATAGCCCATCAGCGTCGGCATATCGAACGCTGTCGACAGGCCGGTCTGCCCCGCTTTCAGCAAGAAGTGAAAGCGCGCGTTGGTGTCCTCGGGCGATCCAAAGCCCGCGAACATGCGCATGGTCCACAGCTTGCCGCGGTACATGTTGTCGTGAACGCCGCGCGTGTACGGGAACTGGCCGGGATCACCGATCTCTTGATACGGACGGACATCGCTGGGGCCGTACGACACCTTCAGCGGGATGCCCGAGAGCGTCTCATAACGACGGGGAGGCATGTCATTCGCCATAGGCGCAGTGTGGCGCGCCGGCCGCCCCGCCGTCAATGCACAGAGATCGCCATGGAAAGCCGCAGGAAACCGGGGCACGCCACGGTCGCTGACCCGCAAAGCCTGCTGCCTGGACTGGGGTGACGCGGAACGGGGCTTGCAGTTTTTGGGGGTGGGCCCATATGCTGCGCGCCATGTCGAGCCTGGATCACCCTGACCGAGACGAGCACGCGTACGACCAAGGCGCGCGACGAACGCGACCACGCCCTGTCTCGCCCGGTTTTGAACCCCGCATTCGCCGTGGGGCCCTTCGCATTCCCAGTGACGCCGTGTACCGCCTGCGCACCGGCCATCCCTGGGTGTTTCGCGACACCATTGGCGATCGTCCGGTCTCTGCCGCCCCCGGCGAGCCACTGGACCTGCTGGATCCCGAGGGCGGCTTCGTCGCTCGCGGCCTGTACGATCCCGAAGGCCCGATCGCCGTCCGCATCGTCAGCCGCGACCCGCAAGAGGTCTTCGACGACGCCGCCATCCTGCGCCGCGTGCGCTGGGCCAGCGAGCTGCGATCGAAGATGCTGCCCTTGGCATCCGCAGCGACGGAAGCCATCCCATCGGATGCAGCCACAGCGGAAGCGGACCGCGCGCCAAGCGAGCGCCTGACCGCCTATCGCGTGCTGCATGGCGAAGGCGACTTCTTTCCCGGTGTGACCGTCGATCGCTACGGCGACTTCTTGGTCGTTCACCTGTATTCGGCAGCGCTGGAAAGCCATTCCGAAGCCCTGCTGTCAGCGCTAGAAACGGTCCATCGACCGCGCGGCATCTATCTGCAGAGGCGCTTCCGCCCGCTGGCTGGTGAAGGTCCCCGCGATCCCGCAGAGCTCGTGCGTGGCAGCGTGGCTCCCGTCGAGATCGAGGTGCAAGAGGGGCGCCTGCGCTTCGCCGTCGATGTCACCGCGCCCTTGAGCACGGGCCTGTTCCTGGATCTGCGCCGAGGCCGCGAGCTGGTGGCCGCACACTCCAAGGGCCGCCGCGTGCTGAACCTGTTTAGTTACACCGGAGCACTGTCGGTCTACGCTGCGGCCGGCGGAGCCCGCGAGGTCGTGTCCGTCGACTTGGCCGGTCGAGCCCATGCGCGCGCGCGTCGCAACCTGCTGCTAAGCGGCCTGGGCGAACGCGGACACGAGTTCATCGCCGGTGACGCGCTGGCGATCTTGGCCCGCATGAGCGAGCGCCGCCGACGCTTCGACAAGGTGATCATCGACCCGCCGGCCTTCGCGCAGAGCCGCGACCGCAGCTTTTCGGTGCAGCGCGACTATCGCGAGCTGGTGCAGGCCTCGCTGTCCGTCTGCGACAGCGGCGCCCTTCTGTGCTGCGTCGCCAACGCCGCCAAGTTCAGCATGGACGAGATGATGATGGCGATCGGCGAAGGGGCCGGTCGCGCCCGTCGATCGGTCCGCGTCGTCGAACAGGTCGGCTTGCCCGCCGACTTCCCGATTCCCGCTGGCTTTGCGGACGGCCACTACCTGAAAGTGCTTCTGTGCGCCGTGATCTAGCGGCGTAGCCACGCCATCGCCCAACGACCGAAGGACGGCTTTGTCTATCTAAATAAAGTCTCACGCACTTTGTTTTATTTAGATAAATAAGACCTTCCGAGTCGCCAAGCAGTCCCGCCAATCCGCCAACCGACAAACCTACAGAACAAGGGCAGGCCGCCATGGACGCATCGCCCCGACGTCCCGTCTATCTGGGGGAACAGAGCTACCCCGCCGTCGCC
>JAYRFD010000560.1:0-5036 GCA_041908565.1 Polyangia bacterium
CGCTTGGAAGCGCACGGCTATGGCCCGGATCGCCCCATCGCCGACAACGCCAAGGCCAAGGGCCGAGCACTCAACCGACGCACCGACTTCCGCATCCTGGATCCGGTGATCAGCGAAGCGGCGCCCGCAGCACCGACGGCTTCCGGTTCGCCCACCCGCGTCGCGCCTCCAGCAGCGACGGGTTCTTCGCCCAGCGTCGCGCCTGCAGCCCCGACGGCTTCCGGTTCGCCCACCCGCGTCGCGCCTCCCGCTGCGTCGGGTTCGTCGCCCAGCGTCTCGCCTTCGCCTGCAGCGACGCCTGGCCCTGGCCCGTCCGCCCCTGCCGCGACGGGACAGGGTCCGGACCCGACCCAGCCAGCCCCAGCAGCGTCCACCGCCGCAAGCCCAGCGACGGCCAGCCCGACGGCCGCGCCCGGGACGGCACCAACACCAACACCGACGGCCCCGCCAGCAACAGCACCGGCACCAGCACCAGCGCCAACCACCGCCCAGCCTACCGCCGCCGTCGGAACAGCAGGGGCAGTCGCGCCCACGCCAAGCGGATCCAGCGCGGTCGCCCCTTCTGCGAAGGGAGGCAAGCCGGCCAAAGCGCCCAAGCCAGCCAAAGCGCCCAAGGCTCCCAAGCCGCCCAAAGCACCGAAGGCACCCAAAGCGCCGAAGGCGCCCAAGGCTCCCAAGCCGCCCAAGGCAGCCGCCAAGAAATAGTCGCCCGCCTCGCGCGATGAAGGCAGCCCGCCGCCCCAGCCCGAGGAGTGCGCTTGCCCGCTTACGAAAAATTTAATCTGTCAGCCCGGCTCGATATACTTCGCCCGTGAACGTGAACGAACTCGCTGGTGTGCGCCGCTCTCCCGTCGCTGCCTTGGCTCCGCAGAGCCGTGCTGCCCGCGTAACGGCGTTTTACGCCACGCTGACCGCAGCGGCTGTCTTGTGGGGCGCCTTGCGCGGTCATCCCAACGTGCTGCTGCTGGATCTGGAGCCCTCGCTTTCAAGCAGCCTGCACGCCAGCCATCGCGCCGCGCAGCTTGTGTCCAGCGCCGCCATCGGTGTGGCCATGGGTCTGCTGTTGGTCGTGCTGACGCGCATCCTGCATGCTCGCTACGACTGGGCGCGCGTGCTGCACAGCGAGTTCAACGACCTGCTGGGCCCGCTGAGCGATCGCGAGATCCTGCTGTTGGCTGCCGCATCCGCCATCGGGGAAGAGTGCCTGTTTCGCGGCGCGCTGCTTTTGCATCTAAAAGCGCTGGTACCCGGGGCGCTTGGCTGGGCGCTGGCCATCTTTGGGTCGTCGCTGATCTTCGCGCTTCTGCATATCGGACCCGGCGCGCGCTTTCTGCCGTGGACCCTGTCTTCGTTCATCGTCGGCGTGCTTCTGGCCGTGGTGTTCGTCACGCTGGGCGATCTGATTGCCCCCATCGCCATTCACTTCACGGTGAACGCGCTGAACCTAAAAGACATCGTGCGTCGACAGTTACCGGCGGATGCCTCGCCCACGGTCTGAGCCGACCTGGCTGCCTGCGCGGTCGTCGGTTCGCGTTGATCCGCAGGGCTATGACGCGCTGGTCTTGCAAGGGGGCGGCTGTCGCTGCTTCTTCACGCTGGGGTTCCTGCAAGCCGCCGGCCCCACGCTGAGCGGACTGCGCCAGATCGCAGCCGTCAGCGCCGCCACCGCCATGGCTTGCGCCCACCTGATCGACGGCCACGCCCACGCATTCGCGACCTTTGCGCGCCTGGTGCGCCAGAACCGCCGCAACTTTCACATCGACAAGCTACTGCGCGGCGAACACCCGATGCCGCACTACGCGATGTATCGCCAGGCCTTGCTGGAAGCGTTTTCCGACGCTTCTTTCGCGCGCCTGCGCGCGTCGCCGATCCGGCTGCGCTTGGCGGTCAGCCGTGTCCCCAGCCGGTCGCTTTCGCTGGCCATGGGGCTGGGTGTGCTGTTCATCGTTCGCAAGCAGGCTCCGCCGTTGTTGCAAATGAATGTCATTGAGGCGCGCGATCTGCAGACGCCGGTCGCGCTGGCCGATGCGGTGCTGGCCTCTTCCGCCTTTCCGCCCTTTACGCCAGTTCCGCGGCGCGACGATCACCTGCTGATCGATGGCGGAGCCGTGGCCCCAGTGCCCCATCAAGCGCTGGATGCCGCGCAGGGGCAGCGCCCGCTGTTCATCCTCACTCGGCCAGAGCCCGTGTGGCCGATGCCGCCCGGTTCGCATTACATCGCGCCCGAGACCGACCTTGGCGTCGCGACGTGGGACTACAGCAACGAAGCGCAGATCCGTCGCGTCTACGAAGCCGGCCTGCGCAGCGGCGAACACTTCTGCCGCGCCCCACGCGTCTGGCTGTACCCAGAATCCTAAAGATGCAAATGACTTGCGTTTAGGTCTTGGCGGTCCGCGGGCTGCGCGGCGTCTTTGCAGGGGCGGGGGCAGGGGTGGCAGCCGGCTTGTCGGGGGCGGACCGCTTCTTGTCGCCGCTTTGGCACTTGGGGCAGGTGCCGAACAGATACAGCTTGGCTTCGTCGATCAGATACCCGCCCAGCCGCGTCGGGATCAGCGGCGACGGAACGATCCCTTCTTCCAGACAGTCCAGCGCCCCGCAGACCCGGCACTGCAGATGCGGGTGATCGACCCGACAGCCTTCGCAGACGTGCACTTCAAAGCGCCGGCTGCCGTCGGTCGTGCTGACTTGCTGCGCCAGGTTGATCTCGGTCAGCGTGGTCAGCGTGCGATACACCGTCACCTGATCCAGCCCTTCGCCGATCAGGGCATCCAGTAGCTCTTGCGCCGAGGTTGGGCGGTGCGCATCCAACAGCGCCTTTAGCACCAGCAGGCGCGGCGTCGTCACTTTCAAGCCGCGCTCGCGCAGCAGCACTTCGGCCTGGACCGCGTGGTCGTGCCGATGGCCGGTGTGATTGCCACCGGTGTGATTACCGCCGGTGTGATTGCCACCGGTGTGATTGCCACCGGAATGATTGCCAGACGATCGGTCGGTTGGGGGCTGCCGAGTACGGGTACGTGCCATGTGCTGCTCGTCGGTTGTAAGACACGGGACAGGCTAGGCTTGCCGTCGGAAAATGGCGAGCCCAACAGCCAATGTTCGGCATCATGTCACAACTTGTCCCGAGCCGCGGGAAAATCTCCAGCCGATCGCCCTTCGTGATATAAATGCAAATCACTTGCAATTGATGCACGCGAACTTCGCCGTTCATTGGAGAAAAACGTCATGTACCGATCCACCAAGTGCTCTGCACCGTCTGCCTTTCTGCCGTCTGCCTTGCTGTTGACCGCGTCCCTTTTCGCCTGCGGAGACGCTGGCCAACAGGCCGCCGGAGGCTCGATTCGCTTCACCGCATCGGGCGAGACCCTGGCCTTCAACGGTTATCCCTTCCCGCCCGCGACGGCCGATGCCATCGCGTTTGTCGATGGCTGGGATGTCTCCTTCGATGCGCTGATCGTCACGCTGGACAAGATCACGCTGTCGGAAAATCCCGACAAGTCGCCGACCGATCAGTCGCTTAGCGATGACAAAGTCGCCGAAGTCAGCGGCCCGTGGGCGCTCGATCTGCACAAAGGCGGACCGCTTCTGGGCAAAGGCGGCGGCGGTGAACAGGCGTTTCCGCTGACGCTGATCAGCGGGCAGACCTTACGACAAGGCAAGGCCTTCGATCCGACGCAGCGCTATGCCCTGGGCTTCGATGTGGTGCCTGCCACCAGCAGCGCCACCAAGCTGAACTTCGACGCCGCGAACGAAGCCGACTACCAGCAGATGATTCAAAACGGCTGGACTGTGCTGTACACAGGCACCGCCACCTGGCGCGGCAGCGGCTGCACATCGACCAATCCGGCGTATGACTTCAGCAAGCTTCCGACCAAGGTGCGGTTCCGTTTTGGCTTCAAGTCTCCGACGACGTACAAGAACTGCCAGAACCCGGACAACGCGCCTGCCCAGCCGTTCGCCAACGAAGAATTCCAGCGCGGCGTGCAGATCAAGTCGAACGCCACCATCCTGGCGCAAGCCACGCTGCACAGCGATCACGTGTTCTGGGAAACCGTCGAGCACGATGCGCCCGCCCACTTCGATGCGTTCGCGGCGTATGCCAAGAAGGATCAGACCGGTGCCTATGTCGTGACGCTGGATGATCTGAAAGGCGTCAACTTCACCGCCTTCCAAGATCAAAGCGGCAGCCCGCTGCCCTGGCGTTCCTGCGTGTCTTCGTACCAGCCTCCGAATAGCTCGATGAGCATGGGCTTTGACACCCAGGGCATTCCCTACAGCCCGGCGGGAAATCCGGCGATCGCGCTGCGCGACTTCGCGGACTACGTCACGTACAACCAAAGCACGCAGGGCCACCTGAATGCCGATGGCCTGTGTTTTGTGCAGCGCAACTACCCTTCGCCCAAGTGACAGGGTGCTCGCCGCGGCCTGGCGTTCCGCGATATGCTGCTGCACTCAATGCAAAAGACTTGCATTCCAAGACGACGCGTCGCGGGCGCAGCTGCGCAGGTTGCCGCGGTCCTGTGGCTGAGCGCGGGCCTGCCACTTTCGTCGCTGGCCGCTGACAAGCCCGCCCCGACTCTGACGGCGCCGCAGCCCGAAGAACAGCCGCCAGCCGTCTATCCCGAAGCGGCGCGCGAAAGCCAGAAAGAAGCGCGCGTCGTGGTCCTGGTCACAGTGGCGATCGATGGCTCGGTCACTGCGGCGACCGTTGCCGAATCGGCGGGCGAGCCGTTCGATCAAGCGGCCCTTGCGGCGGCCCGCAAGTGGCGCTTTGTGCCCGCGTTTAGCGACGGCAAGCCCATCGAAAGTCAGGTGCAGATTCCGTTTCTGTTTCATCCGCCGGCGCCCGCACCAACACCCGCCGCCCCGGCCGCGCCGGCGCCCGCGCCCCCGGTGGTTCCCAATCCAGATCGAGCCGATCAAGGTGTCCCATCTGAACCGACGCGTGATGCAGCAGCGTCGCCAGCAGCCAGCAAGCCGCGCCCCCGCACAGCCGATGCACCCGTCGAAAGCGATGCCGCCAGCAGCAGCAGCGTGGC
>JAYRFD010000561.1:0-4566 GCA_041908565.1 Polyangia bacterium
CGGTGCGCCGTACATCGCACCGATCGCCATGGTCGGCTACGACTACGAACCCGCCGAGAACGCCAAGTCGGCTCCGCACATCAGCGTGCGCATCGCGGCGCTTTTGGCTCGCGGCAATGGCCAGGTCTTGCGCACCTTGGCCGTCGTCGCGAAGAGCCCGGTGGCGCAGGTCTCGCCGACCTTTCAGGAACGATCCAGCCAAGAGATCGCGCAGGACCTGACGGAACAGCTGGCCAAGCGACTGTCGCAGGCCATCGCGCAGTAGCGGCTATTCAAACATCAGGCGCGAGTAGCGTTCGACCCACTCTTCGCCGAACAGCTTGCGCAGCGGGGCGCGGGTGCGCGGACCGTTCTGGTGAAAGGCATAGAAGAACTGCTCTTGTGGCGTCTGCGATCGGCCGGGAGGCGCGTCGGCAAGCTCCGTCAAAAAAGCCGCCAGGCCCTGCGAGAGCGCGGCGAAGCCTTCTTCGACTTGGCGCGGTCGCAGCTTGGCGTGCAGGCCATGGGCCGAGCTCATCTTCGCGGACCACGTCGGGCCCGGGCCGCTGCCCAGACGGAAGAAGGTCGTGCGCGCCGACTTCAGTGCATCGCGCGTCTGCCAGTCCGATCCATAGACATCGGCGTTGACCGAGATGCGCCACGGCAGGGCCATCAAGTCGGCGGCAAAGCACGGGGCATCCAGATCGGTCTGCGGCAAAAGCGTCAGCGCCAAGCCCTCGAGCACCGTCGGAACGGCCACGTGGGAAAGCACGATCTTGCGCAGCTTTTCGGTGCGGAAGACCTGCGTGCGGATGCTGCCCAGCCCCAGCGCGGCCGACTTGTCCGCCAGATCCGAATCCAGCGGCAGGGGCGACAGGTTCAGCTGTTCAGACAGGCGGGCGCGCAGGCCGGCGACCATGCCTTCGACATCGACTTCTCGACGGGCGCGCAGGTCTTCTTCCAGCGTGCGAGCGCGGTGCTGCGCTTCGGCCAAAAGCTGCTTGCCCAGCATCAGTCCTTGCCCCAGTGATGCCTCGATCTGCTGTCGCAGCGGCTGTCCGCGATTCTGCCCAGAGTCAGTCATGGCGAACACGCTATCACTGTTTGGAAGCGGACGGGGCTGGCGACGCGCGGCCCGGGCCGAAGCAGAAGCTGGAACAGAAGCGGACGCGACGTTTGCATTTCGCTTGACCCTCGTGGCCGACCCGATGCCAGACTGCCGGCCCCATGCTGCTGCGCTTTTCGGTCGAAAACCACCTGTGCTTTGGCCCCCCAGTCTGCTTGGACCTGTGCCCGAAAGTTACAAAGACAGCGACGGAAAGCGGCGACAACAAGCCGCCCGGCCCAAGCGATCCGAGTGATCCGGTCGGTTCGAACCGTCCGCCGCGCATCGTCTTGATCAGCGGTCCGGCGGCGTCCGGCAAGTCGGCGCTTCTGCGATCGATGGGTCTGTTGCGCAACGTGGTCTTGGCGGGGCCGCGTGCGCCCTTGGCTGTGCTGCCGCAGCGCTTTTATCCCGCGGGTCCGACGCGCCTGGCCATCGATGTGCAGATCGAAGCGGCGGTGTTTTCGTATGCGCTGGTGCTAAGCCCGCAGCAGATCCTGGAAGAAAGCCTGCGCATCACCCCGGCGGCAAGCGATCGCCCGGTCGAGACGCGAACCCTGTTTTCTCGACGCGCCGGCGAGCCCGGTCGTCCGCCCATCGTCGACGCGGGGGATCTGCCCGCCAGCGAACAGGGCCGCCTTCGCCTGCTTGCGCAGAGCACGCGAGCCGAGCAGCCCCTGGTCAACGAAGGCCTGCGACGCGGTCTGCCGCTGTTCGTGCCGTTTGGCGTGTGGCTGCGCGATCACCTGCAGCTTCTGTTGCCGGAAGCCAAGTTCGTGGGCCTGGCGGCGCGGGCGGCTCGCGATCCGGCCTTGCTGGACTTTTTGGGCGACTACCTTTCCATCGCCGATCTGGGGATTCGGTCCCTTTCGGTCGTGCGCGAACCGGTGCCGTCTGGTTACTTCCAAAGTCCGGAAGAGCTGGACGAAGTGACAACCGAGCTGACCCGCTTCCCCGACAGCTTCGCCGAGACTCCAGAAGGTGAGCTGATCGCGCAGCCGGCGAAAAACGGGCCCTTTGTCGACATCGAACGGGTTCGCTTGCTGCAGACGCTGGCCGGGCCGGATGGACGGACCGCAGAGCTTTCGATCGACGAGCTACCCGAGACCGGGCGTCGCCTGCTGCACCTGTCGCCGCTGTTTTACGCCACCGGGGCAGACGGACCGCCGGCGCCCTGTGCGCTGATTGATGATCTGGGCCACAGCCTAAGTCCTCGACTGCTGTCGGCGCTGCTGTCGCGCTTTGCCTTGGATGCCGATCTGCCCGGCGGGCGACAGCTGATTGGCTTTGTAAAGGATGCGCCTGAAGGCGAGGAGGGCTGTGGGCTCGGGCGATCGCTGCTTGCGACCCTGCGGCGGCAGGCTCCGCAGGCGGCGGCTCAGCACTGGGTGCTAAACCGCACATCGGTCGGCAGCCAGCTAACCGTCGTGGTCTGAACCGGCTGCGCATAAAAGAAGTAGTTCAGCAGCGCGGGCGGGACCCCGAAGCGGCTGGGATAATCCCCGGGGTGCAGGCCGAAGGCTTGGGCGTCGACGTCTAAAAGCCCCATGTCCAGGTGTTCGATGTCGTGCGCCTGCAGAAGATCGACCGTCCGCTGCAGCCGCTTCAGCAAGGCGACCGTAAACACGCCTGGCATCGGCACCTCGCGCAGCGCGGCGGGCGTGGCCGGATCGGCGGCGGCGGGCGTCGTCGGATCCAGATCCAGCTCTAGCGCGACTTCTTGCACGCAGGCGGCGCGGGTCAGCGTCGACAGGCTCAGGCGCAGATAGCGTTCGCGCAGGTGATCCCCTTCCAGCCACAGGTGGGGGCGCTGGCCCCGCTGCACTTCGTCGCGAAGCTCAATCAGCGACGGCTCGCGGCCCAGGCACAGGACATAGATGAAGTGGCACAGGTCGTCTTCGCCCCCGGGCACGATGTAACAAGGAGCCTTGTTCACCGTCGACAGCTCGTGCGCCAGGGTCAGAAGCTCTGGCACTTGGATGCCGGACTCGTCGGGGTTGGCCAGCCAGGGATCGCCCCAGGTCCGCTGCGGATACAGCTGAGCAATCAGCGAATTCAGACGATCTTGCTGCTGCGCTTTGCGTGGGCCGCAGCCCCCTTCGCCGCTGTCGCAGCCCGTCTTGCAGGTTGAACAACCCATGGCTCAGCCAGCCCCCTTCGTCCAAGCCGCGTCGCCCGATCTGCGCCCAGCGCCGCCCCAGTCCTGGATGTCTGGGCAGTGATCGCGGCAGTGATCGCGGCAGTGATCGAATGATCGGTTGTCCATCTCGTGCGGCACGCGGCGGCTTGTTAGCGCGGCCGACCCGCCTGGTGCAACGACAATCCCGCAATCTCTGCGCAATCGGGCTGCGGAAGATCCGCTGGGATGCCCGCCCGTAGGCACCGCAATGAGCACAGAGCTTCCCACGAAGCAAGAGGCCAAACAGGGTTGCCGGGGCTGGCCGCCGAGCCTTGCCATGGACTTGGGCAAAAAGGCCCCCATTCTTTGGGGCACTCACCGACGCTGACAGGGCCATTTACGGGCGCTGCGAAGGGGGCGGCCCCCACGGGTGGGCCCTCAGGAATCTCTTGCCTATCGTGCGAAGAAGATGGTATTAGGCGACATTACATTTGGTAGGAAGCCACTCAAAGTGGGCCCTCCCGGTCCCACTTTTTTTTTGGGCTAACGGTTGGACAACTGAAGAAAACCAGGCAGACGCACAGCAAACGCACGACATGAAACCCGCCCAGCTACAAGCACTCGAACAGCTCATCGTCCCGGCCGTGGAAGGCCAAGGATACGAGTTTGTCGACCTGCAGTGGAGCCGCGGGGCCGGCAAAAGTGGGGCGGTCCTGCGTATCACCATCGATCGCCCGATTGGCCAGGGACACGTCGCGCACTCGGACTGCGTGCGCGTCTCGCGCGAGGTGTCGGCGCTGTTAGATGTGCACGACGTGGTGCCGGGCCGCTATCAGCTTGAGGTCAGCTCGCCGGGAGTCGACCGACCGCTCAAGCGTCCTGCGGATTTTCTGCGCTTCATTGGTCAGCGCGCCAAGGTCCGCATGCGACCCGACGCGCTCAAGTCCAACCTGGGGCCCGCCGCCGCCCCGCCGCCAGACAGCAAGGTCGGACCACGGCGGATGTTTTCTGGAGTCATCGAAGCCGTCGACGGCGAGCTGATTCATATGCAAGCCGATGGCGTCGGCAAGGTCGCGCTTCACACTGCCGAAATGGAAAAAGCAAACCTGCTCTTTGCCTTCAACGCCTGAAGGGACTGGGAACGGAAAAGGAAGAAGCGATGCAACCGAACCTCGCGATGGTGCTCGAACAGGTTGGCAAGGATAAGGGGATCGACAAAAAGGTCCTCACCCAAGCCCTTGAGCAAGCCATCTTGACCGCTGCCAAGAAGGTCTTCGGTCTCGAACGAGAGCTAGAGGCGCAGTTCAACGAGGAAACTGGCCAAGTTGACCTCTTCCAAGTCTGCATTGTCACCGAGCTAGCC
>JAYRFD010000562.1:0-3033 GCA_041908565.1 Polyangia bacterium
CCTGATCGGCGCAGTCGATCGGCACCCTGATCGGCGCAGTCGATCGGCACCCTGATCGGCGTAGCCGATCGGCACCCCGACCGCCCCACTGTCCTGCCACGCGACGCTTCTTGATCGCGCGGACCGCCCCGTCCGCAAGTCCGCGCTACCCATGGCTGCGGCGGGCGATGCGCGCCCAGCCAACGATGACCGATCCGACGACCAGCGGATACGCGATCAGCATGATCTGCAGCGAATGCAGCGGCCAGGCCAAGCACAGAAGCGCGCATGCGATGCAGATGCCGGCCGCGACCCAGCCCGCCCGCATGAAGCGATAGGCCCCCAGCGCGATCACGAAGCCGATGGCCAGCAGATCCAAGGGAACGATCTGCTGCAGGCTCAGCCCCAGGCGAAAGCCAGCCCAGCGCAGCGACACGGCGCTGCCCATAGCGCACAGAAAGATCGCCACCATGCCGCGCTGAAACGAGTTCTGCGCCAACGACTTGCGTTGAAGAATTGCCAAACCAATCATAATTGAATAGACAATCGTTCCGCCGACCGCGACCTTGCCCAATGACAGTCGGCCCGAATGGCTCATAATTTGTATAAATACAACCATAAATATCAAACTAAATAGTACGCCAAAGGAAAAACGGCGACGCAGGTGGGATCCGGCGGCTGGGCTGTGACGGGGATCCAGCGATAGGGCGGCCAACAGATCGGCCATCGATGGGAAGCGGGCCGCCGGGTCCAGGGACAGGCCGCGTTCCACAGCCGCGGCGACGCTGTCGGATGGCTCGCCGACCGAGTGCGCGTCGCTGGACCCGCCCAGCGGTCGACGGCGACCGGCCAGCACATTGGCGGCAAGCTCGGCCAGCGTATCGCCGCCAAACGGCAGCGACCGATACAGCGCTTCGTGCAGCGCGACGCAAAAGCTGTACTGATCGCTGCGCGCGTCCGCCCCCTGTCCGCGATACTGCTCAGGCGCCATATACGCGGGGGTGCCCACCAAGTGCCCGTCGAGCGACAGCGGCGACGACCGCTGGCTGGCAAGCTCGCCCCCCGGCGCAGCGCCCGCCCCCGCCGCCGCCAGTCCCGTCGGAAGCTCGGTGCGCGCCAGACCGAAGTCCGCCACGCGCGGCCGGCCATCCCTGCCGACCAAAACGTTTTCCGGCTTGATATCTACGCGCCGATTTCTGTCGAGAAATCGTGCTGTTAGAAATGGCTAGGACTGGGCGCGGACACGTGGATTCTGCCCCGCTGTGCGACGGGGGATGACACGAAGCTACAGGAGTTCGCGCAGGGCTTGGCGCTCTTCTTGGGTGAGCTGCGCGAGGAGCTGGGGAATGCGGTCGGGTGATGGCTGGGCGGGATGGGGAGCGAGCCGCTGGCTGGCGCGGTCGACGCGAGCATTTTCGACGCTGTCGGCCTGGGCATAGTGCTTGGCGGTCATGTCAAAGGACGTGTGGCCCAGGGCGCGGGCGACGGCTTCGCCGGACGCTCCTTCTTCGATCGCCAGCGTCGCATGCAGGCCGCGCAGGCTGTGCGGACAGACCCGCGGGACAGCCGCCGCGTCGCACAGGTGCTGGACTTTGTTCCACCAGAACTGGCGATGGTGCGCCCGCTGGCATTCGGAGGGGAACAGCAGATCACTCGGCGACTTGTCAGCGAGCAACCTCCGCAAAAATGGCTGCAACCACTGCGGGACCTTCAGGCGGCGACGCGCGGAGGCGGTCTTACCGAAGGGGATGATCAGAACCTGGCCATCGTGGTCGACGTCGCGGGCAATGCGCGCGCCTACCTCGCCTTGGCGCAGCCCCATGTGCAGCATCAGCAGTACGCCCACTGCATGGATGTCACCCGACGCTGCACGTTCGACCGCAAGCTGACTCAAGCGCTGCGCTTCATCGCGCGTCAGCTGTGGCTTGCCGGCCTTGGTTTTGCCGACGGGCTCGACAGCAGCAAAGGGATTTGCGGTCGTGGCGCCAGTCTTGACCAGCCAGCGTCCCCACCCTTTGGCCAGCCGCAAGACGTAGTGATGCGTCGCCACCGACAGCGGCTTGCCAGTCCGATGATGCCGTCGCTGCGAGAAGTCGGCATAGAGCTGCGCCGCCCGATCTGCAGTCAGCGCCGCCACCGCAACGTCACGCGGCAGCAGCGTGTTCAAGTGAAAGCGCACGCTGTCCGCCGTCGATCGCAGCGCGCCACGCACACGCAGGCTGTAGTCGTGATGCGCGTCGATGCACTCACCGACCGTCCGCTCGACCAGAAGCTGCGCCTTGGCGGTCAGCTTTGCCTTCATCTGTTCCGCCTCGTCGCGGGACGCATACAGGAACGCTTTGCGTCCGCTGTCGTCGATCAGATAGATGCGCCACTTGCCCTTTTCCGGGTACGGCCCGTTGATGCGCACGCCCTTGTCCGGCTTCGCCTCGGTGGCTTCTTGCGCGACCGTCGCAAGCCGCGGTCCCGGCGCTCGCTGCCGCGCGCGCTTGGCAGTTCCAGCCAGCGTTGCAAGAGCGCTCATCGCGGCCTCGTCGTGCGTGCGTCCGTGGGTTCATCGGGGGATGCGGGATCGGGATCCGGCTGAGTAGGGCCCGCGTAGGCGAGTGAGAGGAGCAGACGTAGAGCTGCCTCGGAGCTGAGTGCTCAGCGCAAGAGCAGCGCTCGGCCGATGCTGCGGTCGGTGCGCGCAGCCAGCCGCCGATCGCGAGAGTCGGCCAGCGTGTCGGCGTCTGCCCCGTCGATGCGGGCTTCGGCCCAGTCGCTCGCCGATGGCGCGAGAAGACCGACCCGCAGGCCGCAGCGCGCGTGATGGCGCACTGCGCCGAAGTTCCGGCCGCTCCCGCGCACAAGGAGGAGCCCGCAGCGAAGGCGCCCGGGGACAAAGCGACAGATGCCAAAGCCGCGCCCGCCGACATCGTGCATACGGGACTCGGCGCGAAGCTGGCACTGTTTGGCATCGGCGTGTTCCACATGGTCGTTCTGTGGAACGGCGACATCCTGGCCCTGTACGCGATGGCCGGGCTCCTGGTCCTCCCAGCGCTGTGGCTGCCC
>JAYRFD010000563.1:0-10510 GCA_041908565.1 Polyangia bacterium
CTGGTGCTGCGCGATCGGAACACCGAAGGTCTTTCGCTCGAGCGCGTACGCCTTGCTCTCGTCGAGCGCGCGGCGCATCACGCCCGCGGCGCCCGCCGCGATCCACGGACGCGAGCGATCGAAGGTCTTCATGGCGATCTTGAAGCCCTCGCCTTCTTGACCCAGGATCGCGGTCTTGGGCAGCCGCACCTCGTCGAAGATCACGTCGACGGTGTTGCTGGCGCGGTGGCCCATCTTGTTTTCTTCTTTGCCGACTTTGACGCCCGGCGTGTCGCGGTCGACGACAAAGCAGGCGATCTTGCGGTTGCGCGCCTTCAGGTCTTTTTCCGGCTTGGCATCGGCCGTGGCCAGGACCGTGTAAAAGCTGGCGTGGCCGCCGTTGGTGATCCAGCGCTTCTGGCCGGTCAGCACAAAGCTGTCGCCGTCCTTGACGTAGTGGGTGCGCATGCCTGCGACATCGGATCCGGCCTCGGGTTCCGAGCAGCAGTACGACGCAAAGATCGGCTCGCGGATCAGCCAACCCAGGTAGCGCTGTCGCTGTTCTTCGCTGCCGGCAATGATGATCGGCATCGCCCCCAGCATGTTGGCCGCCATCGACGTGTTCACGCCGGCGCAGGCCCAGGCGATTTCTTCCATCAGCAGGCAGTGCGACAGACACGACAGACCCAGGCCGCCGTACTGCTCGGGCACCTCAGCGTTCATCAGACCCAGCTCCCAGGCTTGGCGGAAGATCTGCGTCGGGAATTCGCCCTCTTCGTCGAAATGTCCGGCGACCGGGGCAATTTTTTCACGCGCAAACTCGCGCGCCGTCTTGCGCAGGGCTTCTTGCTCTTCCGTCAGGGTCAGATCAAACATGCGAGGTCTCCTTCGCGACGTTGACCGGTGCCGCGCGGTGTGTCTGCACCGGCTACCGACGACGACATGGGATGTAGGCGGGGAATTCGGGCTGGCGATTCTGCCAAAACCGACCCGTCTATACTAGGTTGACCCTTCGGGGGAAAGCATCATACGATTCCAGGGCTCCTCTTTTCTATCGTGCCGGCTGTGGCTGTCCCCTACGGGAAATACTTGCTGGATCGCAAGCTGACGGAAGGCGGCATGGCCGAGATCTATCTGGCCAAGCCGAACCCCGCCCTTGCGCCGCCGCGCATTGCCAACCGCCCGTCGCCGCTGATCGTCAAGCGCCTGTTCGCGCACCACAGCTCGGAAGCCGAGTTCGTGCGCATGTTCATGAACGAGGCGAAGCTGGCGACGAAGCTCAAGCACCCCAACATCGTCGACATCTTCGACCAGGGCGAATCTGACGGCACGTACTACCTGGCCATGGAATACATCCATGGCGAAGACCTGCGAGGCATCGCCCAGCAAGCCGACGCTGTGCACAAGCGGCCGCCGATGGCGCTGGTCCTGCGCATAATCGTCGACACGCTGGCCGGCTTGCACTATGCGCACACGCTGACCGATGACGATGGGCACCCACTGGGAGTCGTCCATCGCGATGTGTCGCCGCAGAACGTGCTGGTGACCTACGACGGCGTCACCAAGATCATCGACTTCGGCATCGCCAAGGCGACGCGGGCCCGCGACATGGATCAGACGCAGGCCGGCATGATCAAAGGCAAGTACGCCTATATGTCGCCGGAACAGACGCGCAGCGATCAGCTGGATGCTCGATCGGACGTGTTTTCCGTCGGCACACTGATGTGGGAACTTCTGACCTGGCGCCGCCTGTTCAAGCGCGCGACCGATCTGGCGACCTTGGTCGCCGTGACCGAGGAACCGGCACCACCGGCGGCCACCGTCAATCCCGAAGTCCCCAAAGAGCTTGACGACATCCTGATGCGCGCGCTGTCGATGGATCGCGAACAGCGCTGGGAATCGGCCAAAGAATTTCACGACGCGCTGCTGGACTTCGTAGCGCGTGCGGGCTGGGATGCCAGCAGCCAGGCGCTTGGGCGCTACATGCGCGAGATCTTCGCCGACAAGCTGGCGCGCGAACGACGCGAACGAGAGCGCGAAGCCGCCTTTGCAGCGTCGATGGCAGCCAGTGCGTCGGTGCCAACGGCCGTCGAAGATCGCCTGTCCAGCGGCCTGCCCATGCGCAACATGTCGGGTCGCATTCCGGGCCCGCCGCCGCCGCCCCAGCCGGGTCAGACGGGCGATGGGACGGGTGGTCCGCGACGCGCCATGACCATGCCGCTGCAGGTCATAAGCCCCAGCCAGATCCAGCAGCGCAAGGCCATGGTGGTGCCCAAGTCGGGCCGCGATGTCAGCCAGACCGGCTTGCCGCCGGTGCCGCCACAGCCGGCGGGCGATGCACCCTCGCGATCGTCGCTGCGAACGACCAAGCCACCACCTACGCCGCCCCCCCGCGGAGCCGGATCTGGGCTGAATGCTCCACCTTCGGCCACGTCGATGCCGATGCGCATCATCCCCGACGGGGCAAGCAGCTTTGCCGGGCCTGCCGAGTCTGCCGCCGAGCCGCCCGCCATGGCTCCGTCGGGACCGGCCAGTCAAAGCGCCGCCGCCGTCGCGCCCGTGGCTTCGGTTCCGATCCTGACCCCGATTCAGCCAGCCGACCCTGCGTTGTCGTCGGGTCTGGGCCTGCCGCGCTTGGATGTACCGGCGCCCGCCACCCAGCCTGCGCCGTCCGCCTCCGTCGGAACCGGGCCGCAGGTCGCTCCCGTCGTTCCGCCGATGGTGCCAGTTGCGGGCTTGGCCAGTCAGTCCGCCGGACTTTCAGCCGCGCGCCCGAACCGAGCGAGCGTCATCATTGCCATCGTGCTGGGCGTGCTGATCGGCGTCATCGCCGTGCTGGTGATGCAGCTGATAACTTCACACTGACGCTGACTTGGGCTCTGGCTGGGGCGGCGACAGCGCGTTCAGACGGGGGCAATTCAGCGGGCTGGTGCCGGTCGACCAGTTCCAATCAGTTCCGATCAGTGCAGAAGCGAGCCCGCGCTTTCGTCTTCGCTGGCCTGCTGGGCCGCCCGCTGCTGCTGCAGATCCAGTACAAGCTCGACGACGTGGGCCAGCGTCTCGAACCGGCCAGTAAACGAGTAGTAGTAATCGGCGCTGACCGGCGTCGTGCGCGACAGAGCATCGTGCAAGGCGGCCTGCAGGCCGCGGGCTCCCGGTCGCAGGGTCATGCCGTCGTCTTCCGCTTCATCGGGCGTGGGCGTCGCGGTGCCCAGCTGGGACAGGGCGACCGCAGCCATGCCAATCGGATCGAAGCGCAGGGGCACGGCGTCCAGATCGACGCGCCAGGTCATGGGCGTCAGCGTCGGGTCCTCCCCTTCCGCGGCGTCGGCTGCGGGCTGCGCCAGCCAGCGTCCACCAAAGCGCGCCAATGCCAAATCCCCCAGATACACCCCCAGCGCGTACGCCACCAAGCGCAGTGCATCGGCCTGCTGCGGCGGATCGGCGCGCAGGCGGTCCAGGTAATAGTCGACGTAAGCCAAGGACTCCTCGCTGCCGTCGAGTACGCAGCCCGTCGCACGCAGCACATAGTCGGATGCGGCGCGGCGAAGCTCGGCCAGCTGATCGCTGGGAACCCCTTTGATCGACAGAGCAGGCGATGGAGAGAGCGGTTTCGGCACGGCTACCTCGAGACCCAGAACCGGGGAAGGGCGAAGGACAGGGGAAGGGCGAACAACAGGCGAGGCAGTGTGCCAGAAATCACTGCGTGCGGTTGAGGAAGATCGAGACGCTGTTGTCCGCCAGGTTGGTGACCGCGATGTCCGGCTTGGCATCGCCGTCCAGGTTGGTGACGACCAGGGCCCAAGGCTGCGTGCCGGTGATGATCTTCTGCGCCGGATCAAAGTTGCCGTCGCCGCGACCCAGCAGGACCCAGATCTGATTGCGTCCCGAATTGGCGACGATCAAGTCCAGCTTGCCATCCTGGTTGATGTCGCCCGTGGCCACCGCCGTGGGCTTTTCACCGACGGCGATTGTGCTGACCGAGCCAAAGGTCCCATCGTTCTGACCGGCCAGCAGGCTCAGCGAGTTGCCATCGAAGTTGGCGGAGACCACATCGACGCGTCCATCCCCCGTTAGCTCGGCCGCTGTCAAAGCAATGGGGCGCAGCCCGACGGAGGCCGTCTTGATCGGGGTGACCAGAGAGCCGCCGGTGCTGCTGGCCAAGAGCACGCCCACCTGCTGCATGGCGTACTGCGACAGCACAACATCATCGCGTCCGTCGCTGTTTAGGTCAGACAGCAGCAGGGCCGCCGGCTCTCCCGACACGGTGTAGCTGGTCTGCATCGGTGCAAACGACACCGCCGGATTGGCGCTGGTGTTGCTCAATACGACCAGCTTGTTGGCGGGCCGCACCGTCGCTGCCACATCGGGCTTGCCGTCGCCATCGAAGTCTTTGACCGCGACGCTGGACACCGTGCCACCGACCGAGAAGTTGTCACCGGTCATGAACGCGCCGTTGCCCATGCCGCGCAGCACGCTGACCTCTTGGCTGCTGGCGTTGCCGCAGCCCAAGACGACATCGCGCCGACCGTCGCCATTGATATCGGCGATGGCGATGGCGTTGGGCAGGGCGGGCGTCGCGTACGGACCGCCGCTGGGGTTGAAGTCCAAGTTGTTCAGCAAGACCGACAGCGATCCGTCGATGTTGTTGGCCACCAAGAGCTCTTTTCCACCGTCGCCATTGACATCTTCAGCCGCCATCGCAATCGGGCTTCGCCCGACGCTGCGCGTGACCGTCGGGGCAAACTGCAGGACCGAACGCACATACGAAAACAGGCTGCTGGATGCGACGCGTCCACCGTCTGGGTTGTCGACAGAGACCTCGACCGGACCGATGGCGCCCTGCCAGGCGGGAAGGGTGACGCGGATCTCGACACTGGACTTGACGACGACGTTGCTCGCCGCGATGCCGCCAAACTTGACCTGGGCACCTTCGCGGAACTCAGTGCCAGTGACGGTGACGGTGGTACCGCCGGCCAGCGGGCCGACATCGGGGCTTAGGCCGAACAGCGTCGGCTGCGAGGCGGTGGACATATCGCCCGGCGGGTTGGGATCGCCGGTGCCGCTGGCCGATCCGCAGCTTGCGGCGCCGCTTGCAAACAGGCCGGCCAGCACCAAGCCGGTCAGGCGCGAAAAAGAAACAAAACGCTGTGAAGCAACCGTGCGAGAGTTCGTAGGCATCCGTCTTCCTCCATATGTGCGCATGCGTTAAGAAAAGCGCGATGGCGCAGTGCGTCAATACGAGTCAAAGCGTACATGGCTGGGCTTGTCTTCCCCGCCCCCACTCTGTTTATTATGTCCGTCCCGTCGCTGTCCTGCCGCCCGCGGCCAAGGAATTCCATGTCCGAAGAACAAAAAAATTGGCTAGCTGATCCAACGATTCCTGAACCCATCCGCCAGGCTCTGCAGCGCGGCGCGGTCCTGGAACGCATCGAACTAGACAGCGAAGGCCACTTTTGGCACGAGGGAGACCGCATCACCGATGCGCGGATCAGCGACCTGTTCCATCGCTCGATTCAGCGCACGCCGGGCGGGACCTACCTGCTGGTGGTCGCGCCATTCAGCTATCCCCTGGTCGTCCACGACGTGCCGTACTGGGTGACGGGGGTGGCGCTTGCGACAGACGGTGACAGCGGCGATCCCGTGGGTCTGCGGGTGCGGCTGAGCGACGGCAGCGAAGAAGACCTGGCCATTGACACGCTGCGTTACGAGCCCCGGCGCGGCTTCGTCTGTCGAGTCAAGGGCGGCACGATGCCCGCCCGCTTTTCACGGCCCAGCTATTTCGCCCTGGCCGAATACGTCACCGAAGACGAGTCACCATCTAGCGACAGAGAAGCCCCGTCGACGGTGCCCGCTTCATCGGTTTCGGGCACATCGGTTTCGGGCACATCGGCAGACGCAGTGCCGGGCCGCTTGACGTTGGTTTTGGGCGCTGCGCGATATCCAATCCCCGTCGCTGGCGGCGAATAGCGGGGGCAGGCTCGATGGCTTACGGCGCTTCGATGGGCGCCGAGCGAGGTCCAAACGGGCGGGCGGGTGCCGTGTCAGGCGCCGCGTCGGGGTCCGCGCGCAACTCAACCTGCAGAGTGACGGGACTTTTGGGGACCAGCTTTACATCGCGGTACGCCGTGAAATAGCCGGGGGCAAAGACCTCGATGCGGTGGGCTCCGGCGGGCAGGCCCAGGGCGACCTCTCCGTCGCTGCGCGGCACCAGCAAGGGGCGTTCATCCAGCACCACCGAGGCGGTCTTGGGGCGTAGCTGCAGCACAAGCTGGCCGGTCTCGCGCGGGGTGGCCGTCGGCGTGGGCGAAGAACGGCATGCCGAAGCCAGCATCAGCAGTCCAAACAGAGGTGTCGCCCTAAGAAAGCGGCGTGACCGTCGAAAAGGGGTCGTCATTGGATTTTTTCTGGCTCGGCGGCATCCGCGGCGTCGACGGGCTGGGCGGCGCTGGGCACCGCATCACTGGACACGCAGACCACGCGAAGCTCACCGGCGTGGACCGGGGCCACCTGCAGGCGCAGGCCCGGAATCGGGGTCCGCCCCAGCGTGGCACCCAGCGTCTCGACCGACGCGCTGGTCGAAAGCAGCAGCTGAGCCGCTTCATCTCCGTCGCTGGAACCGCGCGCTGGCACATGAAACAGGCGGGGGGAAACCCGGCTAACCCCAGGCAGCGAGGCGAGCACGCGCACGATCTGCTGATAGGCGCGGAAGCTGCCAAAGTTCTCGACGCGGACCAGCACGCTGTCGCTGCGTCGCAAGAGCGGGCCCGAGCGAACAAGCAGACGAGACAGGCCGACCTGCGCCGCTTGGCGAGCGCCTTCGCTTTCGGCGCTGGCTGCGTCGGGGCCGAAGCCCACTGCTTCGGCTGGTTCATGCAGTGGCTCTTGCCCCGGTCGCCACAGGTGCCAGGCACCGCGCCCTTGGGCGCCATACACGACGGGCTGCGTGCCGCGGATCGGCTCGGCCTTGTCGACGGTGGGCGCAAAAGACAGCAGCGCAGCGGCGCCACGAAGAGCATTGGCATCCGGCGGGTCAGTGCACCCTGTGGCCGGCACGACTTCGACGCTGCCGATATCCTTTAGCTGGGCTCGCGCGGCATCCAGCGCGACGCGAGCCAAGTCACTGTTCTGGGGCGAGCAGACGCGGACAACGCTTGGGGTTGCTGCCGTTGCCCCGGCGCTGCCCAGAAGATCTCGCTGCAACCGAGGTAGATCTAGCTGCGCTTCGACGCGTAGCTGAAACTGCCCGGCGACTTCGCCTTCCTGCAGCACGCGGTAGGTCGTCACGTACTCGCGAGCCCGGCTGGACACCAGATAGACGCGGCTGCGGGCCTCGGGCATGACCTCGGCGACGGCCTGTTCTAAGGCACGCGACAGTGCTTCGGACAGCGCCGTAGCGCGAGCCTTGACGACGTCGCCTTCGCCCAAAAGCGGCACCATGGCCGATCCGGTAAACGTGGTCGGCTGTGCCTGGGCTGACGGCATCAGCTTCGGAATGCACACGCTTCCTGGCGCCCCCAGAAACAGGCTGACGAACACGATGCGGTGCCGAAGCGATGGACGTGCGATGCGGGACAAGCGGGTCATGGGCGGGCTTCGTTTTCCGATCTTTCGGATGTCGGGGGGCTGGCTTCGTGCGCGGCACCACCGTCGACGCTGCCAGGGTTTGCGGCAGGGCCCGGCGATTTGGCCGCGGGGCTGGCGCTGGGGGCAAGCGCAAGGCTCAATCGTAGGACCACGCTGCCGTTGCTGCCGTAGTCGATGAAGCGAACTTCGGCACTGCGGACATCCAGGGCGGCGGGTCCTGCGCTGCCCAGGCGGGCGGTCAGGCGCGCATCGCTGTGCAGAGCAGCGACGGCACGACGCAGGCGTTCTTCGGCACGGGCCCGCGCCAGCCTTTCGGCCTTCAGGCGAGCGACATCGACCGAGGCTGCGTACAGGTCAGCCGCGGCACTGGCGCTGGCTTCCAAGACGCCGCGCTGCCAGTCGACGGTGACGCCGGGAACGCCAGGAACGCCGACCAAGCTGCCTGTGCCACCGACGGTCTTGGTGGGCTTTTCTGCCGCGCGCTCACCAGCCCAGCAAGGTTCCAGGGTCCAGGTCAGGCACATCAAGCCAAGCAGCGCGGCCCCTCCTCGGGCGACGACGACTGCCGAACCCCAAGCGACGCGAACGCCACCTAGCCCTGGACCGAAGCGTAGCCCCTGCCTGCGCTGCGCGAACAACATTCGAGGCGAGCCTAAGACCTGCGCCCCCTGGCTGTCCAGCTTTGGCCGTCCCTCGCGCTGCTAACGTCGCTGACGGTCGGAGTCGAATGAGCGGACGGCGTGGCCGCTGATCGTGGCAGACAGGGCCCGTCGGATCATCCATCGCTCGGCGATTTCACATCTGCCGCACGGCGATTTCACATCCGACGCACGGCGATTTCGCTGCAGACGCTTGCGGTTTGCAGAGGCGCCGTCGGCGGGCCGAAGCGCCGCCCGCGTCAGCGCCTTACTGACCGGGGAACACGCTGTAGATGTGCCAGGTGCCGTTGGCTTCCTTGCGCATCGTCACGTCCAGGTTGCCGCTGCCGCTTTTGTGTTCGTAGTGGACGTAGACCTTGATCGGTCGCCCAAAGTAGCCGCCGCTCGTCGGAGATCGGCGCGAGATCTGGCTGCCGGGGAAGGTCGGTGCGTAGTGCAAGATCGGCACAATCAGGTTGTCGCAGCTCATCGGATCTTGCCGTTCAGCGACGGCCAAGGAACAGACGCTGCCCGATCGACGCGTCGATTTCTTGTCCAAGGCATCGGCCATCATCTGCACGACCTGAATCTGCCGCGGATCATCGCGACTGCAGCCCAGATCGCCCAGGGCCAAAACGGACAGCATTCCCAACCAGAAGCGAGCCGAAGTCTGACGGAGCAGCGAAGGCATGAAGCACCGCGACGAGTATATCACGCAGTGCACCTTCAGAATCGTCGGCCGATCGAGCAAAATTCGTCAGGTCTACTTGACGGAATAAACGTCAAGACGACTTGACGAACTGGGGCGCTGATGGCGCCACTTCACAGGACGTAGCACGCCGAACCCGCGACGGGGCTGGCGCAAAAGATCAGTCCGATAGAGCGGACGGAGGCAAGGCGCACAGCTCAACCGCGACGGCGGCCGCTACCTGCGCATTGGCCATGACCAGCGCGCGATTGGCCTGGATGCTGCGGTTCTCGGTTTCTTTGGCGATGGCCGACAGCAAAAAAGGCGTCAGCTGCTTGCCACAGATGTGCGCGGTCTCGGCGCTGTGCAGGGCCGACGTGATCGCGCGATCGATGACGGAATCATCCAGCGCGGCCGGTTCAGGAATTGGGTTGCACAGAAGCAGCCCGCGATACGGATGCAGCGCGAAGTGCGCGTGCAGAACGGCTGCCGCTTGTGCTGCGCCATCGACTCGGTGCGGCAAGGCCAGGCCGCTGCGACGCGAATAGAACGCCGGCAGCTCGCTTGTGCCGAAGCCAATCACCGGTACCCCCAAGGTTTCCAGGTATTCGAGCGTGCGCGGCAGATCCAAGATGGCCTTGGCCCCCGCCGACACCACGCAGACTGGCTCGCTGGCCAGGGTCGTCAGATCCGACGACACATCCCAGGCGTCGCCCCGGTGAACGCCGCCAATGCCGCCGGTTGCAAACACCCGAATGCCGGCCCGCGCCGCTGCATACACGGTGGCCGACACCGTCGTCGCGCCGTTGCCGCCCGATGCGACCAGCGGGCCCAGATCGGCGGTCGCGACCTTTACGAAGTGGCCGCGCGCGATCTGTTCGATCTGGGACTCGGTCAGGCCCACGCACAGCGCCCCGCCGATCAGCGCAACCGTCGCTGGCACCGCACCGGCGGCCCGAATGGCCTGTTCGACCTGCAGCGCCAGTTCGATGTTGTCTGGCCACGGCAAGCCGTGCGCGATCAGCGTCGATTCCAGCGCCACCACCGGCTGCCCCATGCGCAGCGCGGCTGACACTTCATCGCCGATTTGCAGACGGTACGGCTCGGGAGGGACGCTTCTGGGCACGCGCTGGGCGGCGGTCGCCTGCACCAAAGGACGGCTGGGTCCCATCAGTTCTGCTCCCGTTGCGGGCGGGACTTTCGCAGGGCCAATAGCTCGTCGCGCGGAACCTCGTACCGCACTGCGCAGTAGTTGCAGGTCACTTCGGCTTTTCCTTCGGCGATCATCTCGTCTAGCTCGGCGATCGACATGCCGCCGAGCATAGCCGTGATGCGCTGCCGATCGCAGCGACACTGAAAGCGCAGCGGCCGCTGATCGATGAATTCCAGGCTGTCGGCATACGGACCCGCGACCAACCGAGCCAGTTCCTTCGCCGACTTCGGGCCCGTCTTCAGCAGATCGTACAGCTCGCCAGAGCGCAGCATGTGCTGCACCTCGCGAAGCTGATGGGCTGTCTCCGGCGGGCTGTCGGGCATGCTCTGCACCAGCACGCCGCCGGCGCACAGAACCTTGCCTTGCCGGTCCATGATCAGCTCGCAGCCGATCGCCGACGGGATC
>JAYRFD010000564.1:0-4956 GCA_041908565.1 Polyangia bacterium
CACCCAGGTCAACGCAGGACCCGATGCCAGCGGCGTCGACCGCATCTATGTCACGGATCGCGATCTGGTGGCCAATCGCGCGCAGCTTGCGGCGCTGCGCTCGCTGTTTGTCGACTGTCGACGGACGACACTGCGGCAAGCTCCGCTGCGTCATACCAACGACAAGGAACGCACCTGCGAGCTGATGTTCCGCATCGCGCTGGGCGATCCGCTGCCGCTGTTTCCCGATGGGCGTACTGTCACATTCGCCGTACTCAGCTCGCTTGCCAGCACCCTGGCGCAGCATGAAGCCCAGTCCTATTTGCCAGTCGCCACGCTGCGCGATCTGACGGGTCGTCGCGCCCTGCGCCCAGCGGCGCCTGCAGAGTGGGACGAGATCAACGCCAAGCTTGAAATCGCTGGCACCACCAAGCGCAACGGGCAGGTCTTTACGCTGGATCGCAGCTCGCAGGACTTCCAGCACAGCCTGACCCTGGCCGTGGGCACGGTCGATCTGAGCACGCTGCCCGAGATCCGCACGCTGGAAGATCTGTGCGATCAGCGCACCCGCAGCGACGTTCAGAACTTCATCCGACAGCAGCTGTACTTCCTGGATGAAGCGGACTTCCTGCGCATGATGCAGCTGAAGCGGAAGTTCGATTCGGAATGGGCCGCCATCAATCAGCTGCTGCAAGAAGCCGGGCAGCGCAAGCGTGGCGATGCGTCGTATCAGCTGGTGCCGACGGCGGTCGATGCCTTTGCCAGCAACCTGCAGGCCGCGCTGGGTCTGACGGAAGCGCAGCTGGACGCGTATGCCGATCTTCTGCACGCGATCGAAGACTACTTCTGCATGCCGGGCGAGCAGTTCCTTTTTGCCCTGTCCGAAGTCCACGATCGCCCGCTTGGGGAATGGGATCAGATCTTCCTGATCCTGGAAGGGGCGCACCGCGAAAAGGGACGCCGCCAGCGACGATCGACCCTGCGCACGCTGCGAAATACGACGCCGACCTTGCGCTTGGTTGACTTGATTCGCGTGGTGTTGGGTGAAGAAGCATCGGCATCTGAAGATGCCACCGCGCTCGATCGGCTGGTGCCCTATCTGGGCCAAGCCAGCTGCGACAAGCTGGCATCGCTGGCCCAAGAAGGCAGCTGGGAACGCGTCGACAACCTGCTTGAGCTGGCCTGGCGAAGCCGCATCGGCGAGCCGCCGGCCGAGCAGCAAGAGTGGATGAACATCTATCCAGCGACCGATGCCACACAAGTCCGCCGCGCGACGGTCGAATCAACCGAGGGACACACTCCGCAGTTTGCTCCCTTCGCTGGGCCGCTGCCGGGCACCGCTCCTATGCCGGAAGCGGTGCTGGGCTGGGCCTTCAGCTCGCCACTCCTTTTTCTATCCCAGGGGCAGCGCACGCTGCTTGTGACGCTTGGTTTCGCAGATACAGCGCTTCCTCTTTCAAGCCTGCTATTCCGCGAGGACCAGCTGGCCCTGCAGTGCGAGATCACGACGACCAAGGGGCTGGTTCGCTGTCCCGTCACGGCCACGCAAGTCGGTTCCTATGCCGCGCTGACTGGCGTACCGCAGACCCAGGACACCCACGCCATTCAGCTGACCTTGTCGCTGGATGAGTCCATTGACCCCATCACGGCGCCCGCAGAAATTCCGTCGCAGCTGCAGAGTCCCTTTCCGGTGCTGCGACTGATGATGCGTCCGATCTTCAGCCCAGCCTTGCAGCAGTACCGCGCCAGCTATCCCGAGCTATCGCAGCTTGCACTTGTTGCAGCGCACGTTGCGGTTCACGTCAGCGGATTGCAAGCGCTGTACCTGCAGAACGAAGACAGCCCGCTCGAAGCGCAGAAGCCGTTCGAGCCGTTTGGCTCGCAGCCCAGCGTCGGATCGCGCCTGTTGTTTGGTCATCCAGAGCTCCTTGGCAAGCCGCTTCAGCAGCTGCATCTGAGGCTGGACTGGCTGGGAGCGCCCAGCAACTTGGGCAGTCACTATGCCGCATACGACCTGGGCACATCGCCCAGCTTTTCAGCGCGACTTTATCTGTCTGACTACGGACGAGAGACCACGCTGCTTGCAGCGGCACCGCTGTTCGGCAGCACCGGATCCGCCGCGGTGACCGTGACAGCAGAGCGGGGTCCCAGCGTGGCGGCAACTACGATGGCCGCGCTTCTGACCAAAAAGGAAGAAGATCTGCCCAAGGATCTGTCGACCTGGGATCGCGTGCTGGGATTGGAACTAAACAGTCCCGATTTTCAGCACGCCAACTATCCGATCGTGGCCAGCAGCAAGGCGCTGGCGCTGGCCGTGGCGACGACCCAAGGGACCAGCGTGAATGCCAGCGACTATCTTGTGCGCCCGCCCTACACGCCGAAGCTGAAGAGCTTTTCGATCGACTACAAGGCCGCTGTCGAAGTGCGCGTCGATGAACCGCGCAGCGATCGCGACATCCATCGCGTGCTGCACATCCATCCGTTTGGCCACTGCGATGCAGAGATCGAGCGAGCCCGCATCACCGGTCCAATTCCTTTCTTGCCGCCCTATCCCAACGAAGGCGAGCTGTACCTGGGACTTCGCGATGTGACGGCACCGCAGGTGGTGTCGATCTTTTTTCAGGTGGCCGAAGGCAGCGGCGATCCGGATCTGCCGCAGGGACCCATCCGCTGGAGCTATCTGTCGTCCGATCGCTGGCAGCCTCTCGATCGCTACGTGATCCGCGACACGACACGCGGCCTGCGCAACTCCGGAATTGTTGAGCTGTCGCTTCCAGTGGCAAGCGCCAGCACGCGCATGCGCGATTCACTGTACTGGCTGCGGGCATCGATCGAACGCGACACCGTCACGGTCTGTGACATCGTCGGCATACACACGCAGGCGGTATCGGCCACGTTCCAAGACCGCGGCAATGCGCCGGAACACTTCCGCATGCCGCTGCCCGCGGGCAGCATCACGCAGCTTGCCAAAGTCCTGCCCGCCGTCGCTGGAATCCGTCAGCCCTATACGTCCTATGGCGGTCGCACGGCGGAGAGTGACTTGGCCTTTGCGATGCGGGCCAGCGAACGGCTGCGCCACAAAGGACGCAGCCTGCAGCCCTGGGATTATGAACGCCTGATCCTTGAGCGCTTTCCAGAGCTTCACAAAGTGAAGTGCATCCCAGCGCGGCCAGGACAGCCCGGACAAGTGACGGTGATTGTCATTCCGGACATCCGCAACAAGCTGCCGTTTGAGCCCTTCGCGCCACGGGCCCCCAGCAGTCTTCTGTTGCAAGCCCAGGAATATCTGCAAGAGCGCGCACCCCCTTCGGCGCAGATTGCCGTGCGCAATGCGCACTACATCGGTGTTCGCGTGCGCGTGGCGGTGCGGTTCCGCAGCGAAGGGAATGAAGAGTTTTACAAGGATACGCTGAACCAAGACCTGAATCGCTTCCTGTCTCCGTGGGCCTATCAAGAAGGATCCGACTTGGCCCTGGGCGGGAAGATCTATGCCAGCAGCATTGTCGACTTTATTGATCGCTTGCCGTATGTCGACTACGTCGCTGGCATCAAGCTGTTCCGCAGCGAGGACGGCATCACATACCGTCCGCTCTCGCGACCGGCAGACTCGGCAGGCGAGGGATACGCCGTCGCCACCGAGCGACCCGATGGGGTGTTGGTGGCCGCACGACAGCACCAGATCGACGCGCTGTCCGATGCGACCTATGCCGAAAATCTGGTCACGGGCATCGACTTTATGAAGCTGGAGTTCGACTTCGTCGTCTCCGAGGGATGAATTTGTCTTTTCTGACTGGCAGCCGCCGCTAGCACGCGCGCGGATTGCAAGCTGGATACCAAGGCGGGGGCCATCATGGATATCAACAAGAAGAGTCGAACGGAGCTCAAGGCCTATTTCATCAAGAACGCCGTTCCGACAGAGAGCAACTTCCGTGATCTGATCGATGGAATGGTCAGTCACAAAGATGACGGACTGACCAAGTCTTCCGATGCACCGCTGAGTATCGAAGCGCAGTCCACCGGCGAGCGGCCGATTGTGCATCTGTACGACAGCTTTTCATCGCAGGCTCCAAACTTCGTGCTGAGCCTGCTGCCGGGGACGACCGTCGGCAACAGCACAACGGGCAAGGGCCTGGGAATTGGCAACGGAGCGGGATCCAGCAATTCCTGTGTCTTTGTCGAACAGGACAGCGGAAACGTGGCCATCGGGACGGTGTCGCCGGCCGGCTACAAGCTGAACGTGGCTGGGACGCTAAACGCAACGGGCGCCATCACGGCCAGCGGCGGCATCAACGTGCCGGCGGGACAGTCGTTCAGCACAAGCGGCAGCGCGCAGCTTCTGGCCGGGGCCACCGTCAGCGGGGCCGCACTAAATGCCAATGCTGGACTGCAAGTGCCAAGCGGTCAGACGCTGACCGCAAATGGGACCGTCAACCTAAACGCGGGTGCGACGGTCGCGGGCGGAACGCTGAATGCCAACGGAGGAATCGCGGTTCCGGCCGGTCAAAGCCTGGCGGCCAGCGGCAGCGTGACGTTCTATGCCGGCGCCACCGTGCGGGGCGGAACGCTTAATGCAGATGCTGGACTCAGCATTCCGACCGGACAGACGTTGAGCGTCAGCGGAACCACCAGTCTTAGCGGCGGGGCAACGGTATCGGGTGGAACGCTGACGGCAGGCGGCGGCTTGACCGTTCCAGCTGGGCAGACCTTCACCAGCAACGGCACGGCAAGCCTGGCCAATGGCGCGACAGTCAGCGGCGGAACGCTGAACGCCAATGCCGGCTTGTATGTTCCGGCCGGTCAGACCTTGGCCGCCGATGGCACCGTTACTTTGAAATCAGGAGCCACCGTATCGGGCGGGACCCTAAATGCGAACGCAGGACTTAGCGTTGCATCGGGCCAGACGCTGACCGCCAACGGCACCGTCAACCTGAACGCAGGCGCAACAGTTTCGGGCGGAACGCTGAACGCCAACGCGGG
>JAYRFD010000565.1:0-4435 GCA_041908565.1 Polyangia bacterium
CAAGCTGTTCCCCGCCGAGGTGCGCTATCAAGCCACCGTCGAACAGCTAAGCATGCGCTTTACCGACCTGGCCAGTACCGCCGCCGTCGCCGAAGTGGTCGAGCAAGCCCTGGTTCGCTCGGTCGACTGCGCCCGCGTGCGCCTTTTGCCGGTGGCCGCGCCGGTGTGGAGCGCCGGCAACGACTCGAAGAACTTGGGTCGCTTTCTGCCCAAAGTCGCGCAGGTGATGGCCGCCGCCATTGAAAACGGCCGCAGCGATACGCCCGAATCCGCCCGGCCGACCGGTCCGCGGGATGGGCGCAGCGCGGCTCGATCGCGCGACTCTGGCGATGGGCAGCCCGCGCAATCAGCGACGGTGCAGCCCGTGGTGGTGGCGCAGGGTCTGGGACCGCTGCGGCAGGCCGTCAAAGCCGCCGGTCTGTTTTCGCTGTCGTCCGACCAAGAACAGGCCCTGCTGCGCGGAGAGCTTGTCTACCTGGCCCCCGTGCGGCAGATGACCTATTCCGTGCAGGCGCTGTGGTCTTGGCTGCTGATCGCGGTGCGCTTTCGCGACCACATCATTGGCCTGATCGCCGTCGCTCCCAAGTCGGTGGCCCAGGTCTTTACGCCAGCGACAGAGAGCCTGCTGCGCACGATCGCCAACCAGGCCGCGCTGGCCCTGTTCTGCGCCGGTCTATCCGAACAAGCGGAAGCCCGCCGCCGCACGCAAGAGTCGCTGCTGCACACGCAGGCCGATCTGGCGATGAGCGCCCTGGCCCGCGACGTCAGCCATGCCTTGCTGTCGCCGTCGTCAGACACGCCATCGCTAAGCGCCGCCCTGACCCGCTTGGCCCAGCTTCCGCAGCCCAAGGCAGGACCGCTGCGACTGCGGGCCGTGATCGAACAGAGCCGCCTGCTGCTGCACGATCGCCTGCGCACCCGCTTGCTGGAACTGGACCTGTTGCCCGCGCTGGAAGTCGACGGCGATGCCGATGGCTTGGCCCTGCTGATCTCGAACCTGATCGACAACGCGCTTCTGCTGTGTCCGCCGCCGGGCCGCATTGGCATCACCACCAGCATCGAAGGGGACCAGCGCCTGTGCGTCGCCATCTGGGACAGCGGCGATGCCCGACCCGCCGCAACGCGAGACAGCAGCGCGCCCAGCCCGACGACCGACGCACTGGCCCTGCCCAGCTTGCTTGCGACCGACAGCCCCAGCCCGGATGCTGCATCCACAAGCCCCGATCGTCGCCGCACCGCGCTGCATCATGCCGTCGCGGATCTGTTGTGCCAGGCCCACGGCTGGGAACTTCGTCGATCGCAGCGCGCCGGACGCAGCGCATCCGAGCTTCTGATTCCCGCCGCAGCCTGGCGCAAGAAGCGCGTGCTCGACGGCGAAGGCGGCGGCGGCACCAGCGGCGAGATCGCCGTCGACGGCCAGCCCGACACCGCCGACCCCAGAAGTCCCGAGACCAGTCAGGACGATCTGGTCGCCCGCAAGCCCGCCTAGACGCTTGTTGCAGGAACTGGCAATGAATACTGAAATAAAGAGAGAATTGTTTGTAAGATAGAGCAAACAGCAAAATAATCCACTATAAACATTACAATTATGTTGATAATTATTCGATTGGTGCAATACGCGCCTAGCGCGGCTGAAATCTCTTGAAGCAAGACCTCTGCGCGAACCTGTCCCGCAAACCCATCGAGCGACCGAGCCATGACCGCCACGACCGCCAGCCCCACCCCCGCGCCGCTCTGGCTGCGCGTGCTTTCCGAATACGACCTGTTCGATCTCAAGGGAACAGACGGGCCACACCACGTGCGCGTGTCGCCGCTGGGCGATGGCCTAATCAACGAGACCTTCTTGGTCGAAGCGACGCTGGATGCGGCCCCCAACGCCCCCGCCGGATCGTCGCCGCAGCGCGCGGTGCTGCAGCGGGTCAGCCCGATCTTTGGCCGATCGGTGCACGACGACATCGAAGCCATCACCGCGCACTTGGCAAGAAAAGGCCTGGTCACTCCGCGCCTTGTGCGCACGCGCCGCGGCGAGCTTTCCGTGCAGCTTGCGACCGACGATCACGCCAATACAGCGACGGGAACCGCAACTGGCACAGCAACCGGCTCGACAACCGACGCAAACGCGACCGGCAGCATCTGGCGCGTGTTGACCTTCATCCCGGGCCACTGTTCTCCGCGCATGAACGTCGCTCTCGCTTCGCCGGCCGGAAACTTGGTCGGTCGCTTCCACGTCGCGGTGTCCGACCTGCAGCACCGCTTCCACTTCAGCCGTCCCGGCGCGCATGTGCTGACGCAGCACCTGGATCGCCTGAAGACCGCGCTTGCCGACGCATCGCGTCCCGACTTTGTGCCCAAAGAAGCGCCGGTGCCCGCCGCCTTTTTCCCGCTGGCCGAAGCCCTTTTGCGCCAGGGCGAAACGCTGCCTTTGTCGGATGCGCAGGTAGCGACGCTGCCGCGACGCATCTGCCACGGCGATCTGAAGGCATCCAACCTGCGCTTTGACGAGGCCGGCCAAGGTCTGTGCCTGCTGGATCTGGACACGCTGGGTCTTCTGCCCCTGCCGCTTGAGCTAGGCGATGCCCTGCGATCGTGGTGCAACGCCAGCCCCTATGGCGAAGACAGCGCCGACGCGCACTTCGATCTGAGCCTGTTTGAAGCGGCGCTACACGGCTATGCCCAGGCCGCCGCCCCGCTTCTGACCCGCGACGAGATCACAAGCCTGGTCGCCGGCGTCGAACGCATCAGCTTTCAGCTAGCCGTTCGCTTCGCCGTCGATGTCGTCGGGCAAAGCTATTTTCGCTTCCGCGTCGATCCGGTTCGGCATCCCACGCGGGCGGCGCACAACCTGGTGCGCGCGCAAGGTCAGTGGTCCTTGGCCCAGGCCATCGCAGCCGCCCGTCGCGACGCCGAAGCCATCGTCGATCGCCTGTTCCCCGCAGCGTGATCGCTGCCTCGCTGGCGGCTCACGCGCCGGTCCTTCCTACTTCCCACTTCCCAAAGCGCGGACGGCGGGCCAAGGTCTGGGCACACAAGATCCTCATGAGCGACTACTTCAAGCACGAGTCCGCGTATGTCGATGACGGCGCCCTAATCGGCGAGGGCAGCCGCATCTGGCACTTCTGCCATGTCGCTAGCGGCGCCCGCCTGGGCCGAGGCTGCGTGCTGGGCCAAAACGTCTACGTGGCGCCGAGCGTCGTCCTCGGCGATGGCGTGCGTGTACAGAACAATGTTTCGATTTACGATGGAGTGGTGCTAGAGGACGGCGTGTTTGTCGGCCCCAGTGCCGTGTTCACCAACGTGCGCAACCCGCGCGCCGAGGTATCGCGCAAGCACGCGTATGAACGAACCCTCGTCCGGCGCGGCGTCACCATCGGGGCCAACGCCACCATCGTCTGCGGCCGCACCTTGGGCGAGTACGCCTTCATCGGCGCCGGGGCCGTGGTGACGCGCGATGTTCCGCCCTTCGCGCTGTCCACCGGATCGCCGGCCCGTCAGGTCGGCTGGGCCTGCCGCTGCGGCGAGATCCTGCGACTACCGACCGCGCCTTCTGCACCGACCGCACCGACTGCACCGACTGCACCGACGCTGTTCGATTCGACTCTCCTATTGCAGTGCGATGGCTGTGCCAGCCGCTATCGCCAGGAGCAAAAAACCCTATGCCCGCTGTGAGCTGCCTATTGTTTAGGGGGGACCCATCCCGGTCCCCTTCCTCCGGCCAAGCCGGCGGAGCCTCCCTTCCTCGCCCTTGTACAGAACGCAGATCGTCGCTGGCTGGATCGCCGTCAGCCGTTGCTGTGCGCAAGCCCACCACCGCGCGCCCCAGCCGGATCTTGGCCGCGCTGGGACTGTGCAGTGTTGTCTGGACCGGCTGCGCGACGGTGCAGCCCGTCAAGGAACCGCCACCCAGTACCGAGCTTGAGCTTGCCTACGACAGTGGCCCCGCCAGCGAGCGCCCACTTCTGCCGCCCAGCAGCTTCGAGTGGCTGATCCAGTTCGATCCCGGCCTGCCCGCCTATCAGCCGCATCGCTTGCGCCTGCTGGTCGCGCAGCCCGGCCCGGTGCGCATCGCCCTGTATGCCGCCGACGCCAACGGTCGTCCGGGTCAGGCCCTGCGCACGCTGGACCGCATCTATTCGCCGGAACAGACCTCGAACGGGCAAGACGGCAAGTGGCTGCTTGAGCCGCTTTACGATCTGCCGCGTCAGGCCGGTCCGCTGTTTGTCGGTCTGTCGGTGCCCAGCCCTGGTCCCAGCGCCGCACGCCTGTGGGCGACGCCGGTCGATCCGGCCGCGCCTGCCCGCGTGTTTGCCCGCGATGCCGAACCCGCGACCGCTCTGCAGTCGACGCGCCTGCCCAGCGTCCCCATGCTGCGCCTGGCGCTGATCCCAGCCGAGCCGCCACCCAAGCCGGCCGCCCCGCCGTCGCCCGCCGCATCGCC
>JAYRFD010000566.1:0-4046 GCA_041908565.1 Polyangia bacterium
CGCGTCGTGGGCATCGATAGCTCGACCGCCATGCTGCAGCAGGCGCAAAAGCTGGCGCACCCCCGCCTGCAGTTTCGCCTGGGCCGCATCGAGGCCTTTGTCGACGGCACTCTGCCCGACCTGCCGACGGATCCCGCCGATATTCTGTTCAGTCATGCGGCGCTGCAGTGGGTCGACGATCATCCCGCCCTGTTTGCGCAGCTGATCGACCGCTTGCCACCGTCGGGCCAGCTGCTGGTACAGATGCCGTCGAATTCGGACCACGTGTCGCATCGCATCGTGCGCGAAGTGGTGGCCAGCGAGCCCTTCCGCAGCGCGCTGCAAGGCTATGCGCGACGGTCGCCAGTGCTGTCCATCGCAGACTATGCAGAGCGGCTATTCCGTCTGGGCATTCCGCGACCCGTGGTGTTGGAAAAGGTCTATGCCCACACGCTGGCCGACTCGCAGGCCGTGCTGCAGTGGGTGCGTGGGACGCTGTTGGTGCCGTACTTGGAACGGCTGCCGACGATGCTGCACGACGACTTTCTACGGGTCCTTGGCCAGCGCTTCGCGCAAGCCCTGCCCGATCGCCCCTGCTTTTATGGCTTTCGCCGCATCCTGATCGCCGCGCAGCGCCCCGCTGCCAGCTAACACCGACGGGCTGCAGGGCTCGAACGCGATACGCTCGGCCTGCGAGCTGAGGACGCAAACGGCATCTTTTCTGGATCAGCGCAGCGCTGCCATGGTGGCTTCGACGACGCGCTGCAGGCGATCGGTGCGGACGATTCGTTCGTTGTAGTTGAAGTTCAAGAACAGCTGCCCATCGAGCGTCGTCACGCCAATGCTGATCAAGCTACCAAAGGCGTTGTTGGATCCGCCGATGTGGACCGCCGAAAGGCGCAGGTCGCCGTACTGCAGCGGGATGTCCAGCACGCCCATGTTGGTCACGGACACGGTGCCAAACAGCCGGTTGTACAGGTGCTTGGCTGCTCGCTGCGGCGAAACCCGCGGCGGCAGAAGGCGGCTCTGCGTGGCCAAGGCCTGGGTCGGAACCCCATTGCTGCGCGCCGTGTGGATTTGCTGCGTAAGCTCGGCGGCCAGCGCAAGTAGCTCAGTCCGCGCGGTGATGTGATGGAAGGTTACGATCGGCCCGACGTACAGCCCCAGGTCTTCGCCGATCGCGGGCAGAAGGAAGCGCCGCAGGTTGACCGGCGTGCAGCAGCCCAGGATGGGCTCGGGTATCGAAGATTCATCGCGGACCTCGGCCCCGACCGCCAACAGCAGCGCCGCGCACAGGGTTCCGTGCAGCGTGACACCATGGCTGCGGCAGGCCGCAAGCAGCTCGCGGGTCTGTTCCTGCGATAGCTGCTGATGCGACACCGCAGAGCGTCGTTCTGACGACGGCACAGCCTGCTGTTCCGACAGTAGCCGCGGACGACGCACGCAGAACGTCCACGCTTGCTCGGCCAGAAAGCGCACGCTGCGCTGCAGTCCCTGTCGCCCGCGTTCAGACGGTGGCATCAGATCTTCCAGGGCCGGACGCAGCGGCAGCGCAGTCCATGCAGAGGCGACCGCCGGATCGCCTATCGCCGTCAGCAGATCGCGCAGGATGTACGTGCTCGACGCGCCATCCGAGATCACGTGGTGCATGGTGAAGACAAGATCCGATTCGTCATCGCCACGCAGGATCGAAAGGCGCAGCAGCGGTGCTTGGTCCCAGCGAAACGGTCGATTTCGTTCGTCGGTGACCAGCTGGTGAAAGTGGCTGCCGTCGCGACGATCGATCACCGAAAAAGGAATCGGCGCATCGGCTTCGAAATACATCGGCGCACCGTCATCATCCACCTGTACACAGACACGCAGCAAAGGATGGCGCCACTGCAGCCGCCGCAGCGCCTGGGGCACGCGCGCCACATCCAGCCGCCCCCGCACTTGTGCAACCGCCAGCACATTCATCGGCGCCGCCTGATCGATCAGCCAGCAGCCTCTCTCGATGTTGCCAAGCGCGCGCAGTCGCCCTGCGCTGCCCCGCCGTTCGTTCACGGTCATCGTCGACTCCTGATCAGGCCCTGGTCGGCTCTGCCCCGAGTTCGGCCTTCGCCGCAGCTACGCGTTGGAAGATTGGGACGAAAGCTGCGGCAGTCCGCCCACCGCATCCAGCACGCTTTGCAAGAGCTGCGGGCCAAGTATTTCGTCGAGCAGCCGCGAACCGAACAGCCGCTTCATTTCGGGGTAGTCGGCGATCAGCACGCGCGCGACGATCGGCAGAAGCAGGCGCGACAGGCCCAGGCGAAACGGTCCAAGCTGGCTGCGCAGAAACAGCACGTGACCGATCTCATCGGTCAGGATCTCTTTCAAAAGAAGATCGATGCGACCCAGAGCGCGCGGCTGATCCGCACACAGCGCGAGCCCTTTTTCCAGAAACAGCTTGAAGGTAGCCAGGCCAATGATCTCGCCGCACAGCACAGTGATGTTGGCCAGGAAGCGCGGTGCCACCAGGATCGCGCGCAGCGTCAGGCGCGTCACCAAGCTCGGCGGTCGCCAGCCGGCGCGGATGCCCACGATCTGAAGTAGCGACTCCAGCAGGCGACCGTGATAGCGCTCCTCCAGATCGATGATGCTGTAGGGATCTTCGGGGCTGGCCTGTTGCGGTCGGCCTTTTTCGTCGAGATAGCGCACCGCGTACTCTTCCATGCGGCTGCACTTGCTTAGGCAGATGGTCCACAGCGCCCAGTCATCCAGCCCCTCGACGGCGGCCGCCCTTTCGACGGCGTTGTGGTCATAGACGCGCTGTTCGACGACGGCGGGGCCGCTGCGTCAGAACGGATCAGCGGCAAGATCGGCCAGGAACTTTTCCCGCTGGCTTAGCGTGCGAGCGGCCAAGTTGGGGCTGCCGTCCCGTTCGCGCAGAAAGGCCTGGTATCGGGTGACAAACGGACGACGCTGGCCCTGGGGCAGCGCACAGAAGATAGGGTTCTGCATGGTACGCGGCGATTGTAGAGCATGCCAGGGCCCGACGCGCCGCGAACCCGGAGCGGACTACTTCGCTCGGCTGGGACTGGGGGACGGCGCGGTCGGCTGGGCGGCGGCTGTCTGGATCGCTGCGGGGCTCGCTTCTTCGGCGGGGGGAAACAGAAACTGAGCGTACGAAGCCACCAGGGGCGATGCATCCTGCGTCGCGCGCTGCAGGCGTTCTCGCCGGGCAGGCGTCCAGCCCTGGCCATTTTCAGGGGCGGCCAGCGTCGATAGCAGGGCCAGGCCCAGATAGCGAAGCTCGGCCTGCTTTTGCTGACCCAGGCGATCGATCAGGTCTTCGACACCAGCGATGGGCAAGCGCGCAATCGGCAGCGTGCGCAGGGCCTGCTGCGCCGCATCCAGCGACAGGGCGTGCGCCAGATCGGACTCGCAGACACCGCGCAGCACATTTAGTAGACGGTCGACGTTCAGTGGCTGGCTGTACACGCCAATGGCCACGCGCAGGTACAGCGGCGCCACCAAGGGGTCGATCGAGAGAGCCTTGACCAAGGCATCGGCGACCGCGGCGGTCACCGTGACTTGCGTGGGCAGCATGGCCAGAAGGTCGCTGCACAGCGTCGACAGCGCGCGTCGGTTGCCGCGCACGCCGGCCAGCGCCTGGGACACGGCGGGCAGGTCGGACTCGGTCGCGCGGGAAAGCGTCGCACGCAGAGCCGCCGTCACTTCGTCCATGAAGCGCGAGTCCATGCGCGCCAAGCACGCGGCCAAGAACGTCCGTTCGCGATCGCGCACGGGTAGCTGGGCGGCGCGACGCAGAAGGTCCAGGCGCGCTTCGGGTTCCGGGCGATCCAGCACCAGGGCCAACACCTGCGACAGCTTGCGATCGACCTCGACCGTCAGGCGATCGGGCGGCACATCACCGACGCGGCTGGCCAGCACCCAGTCGCTGCCGCTGGCCGCGCCCCGCAGAAGCTGCCAGGTTGGCTCGCGTTCCAGGTGGTCCCACAGCGCGCGCAATAGAGCGATGCGGATGTCGCGGTGCAGCGTCGGACTGTCCAGGGCCAAAAGCGCCGCATAGGCCGCTTCCGATC
>JAYRFD010000567.1:0-1958 GCA_041908565.1 Polyangia bacterium
CAGCGGCTGGTCGCCGCCGCTGGTCGGCGACTTCCACGCGCTGAACCGCTTTGGTCAGCTGGCCTTCGCCGATGCCCAGGGCGTCGTACCGACGGCAAATCCAGCCGTCGCCCCCGGCACCTTGCCGCCGGTCCTGCAGAACGCCGTGCTGGCCAATCCACCCAAGCCCGTGCCGACCGGCCCCGTTCCCGGCGTTCCCGGTGCACCGCCCGCCGGTGGCCCCGAAGGCAACAAGCCCCCCGCCACGCCGCAGCTCGCACCGCCCCCCGGCTTGCCCGGAGCCCCGCCAGCCGTCCCCGCCACGCCGCCGGCCGCCCCAAACAAGGCCGCCGCCCCGGCCCGCAAAGCGGGTTAGCAGCGTGTTGATGAAGTGGCTGCGGCCTGTCGTCCGATTCAGGGGCTGCGCTCGCCGTGCTCACGTCCCGTCGGACGCTCTCCCTGGCCGGTTGGCCAGGGGCCCCCGCGGCTCCCTTGCATCTTCTTGTCCTCGCTCACTTTATTAACACGCTGTTAGAGCCCCCTGTACGCTGCTACAAAGCGAACCGCTATTATTTTATTTTTCATTTTAATCTGTCTTTATAATTAAATATTTCATCCTCTACGCCCTTAATACATCCTCTGCCCCGTCGACAAACGCCTCCCTAGCCCTCTCCCCCTGCTTACCGACTGGACCGCGAATCTGCGTGACGGACCGCGGCCCCCGAGTCGTGCGAAAATCCAGGGGATGAGTCTTTTTTCCGGCATTGCCTATCTTTTTGTATTTGGGGTGTCCGGTGTCGTCTCGTGGTTCTGTCTGGATGGGCTGCTGCGAAGAAGCGGTCGCATCACAAGCCGGGGCGAATTCGAGCGCTGGCGGATTCTGCCTTCGGCCCTGCTGCTGCTGCTGGCCATCGGCGCGCTGTTCTTTGCCCGTCGCAGCGAGCTGATCTGTCAGCGCGTATCTGGCGTCGTCACCTGCAGCATCGAACAGCGCCGCTTCCAAGGCAGCTTCCATCGCTTGCTGCCCCCAAACGGCCTGCGCGATGCCGACGTTGAAGAGCACATGGGGACCGATGCCGACGGCTTCCCCGAAAGGCAGAGCCGGCTGTGGATCGACACCGACCTCGGGCGCTTTTCGATCACCGACTTTGGCCAGGGCGATGCCCATCGCTTGCGGGCGCAGGTGCGCGCGTTTCTGGCCGACGGATCGCAGCGCGAGCTAGCCATCGGTCAAGACACGCGCTGGTTCTTCTATCCGCAGCTTCCGATGTGGCTTCTGCTGGCCTTGTTCAGTCTGATCGGTCGCTGGTAGCGCCGCTGCCCCCCGTCGCTGTCTTGGGTGCATACAACCGGACATCCGCCGGGCGGTATCATGACCCAGATGCCCCTTTCGCACCCGGCCCTGCTGACCCAGCGATATGAACTTGTCGCGCAGATCGGGGAAGGCGGCATGGGCGAAGTCTGGCGAGCCCGCGACCGACTGAATGGCCAGCACGTTGCCCTCAAGCGCGTGCGCATGTCGGGGACGAAGCAGGATGCCGATGGCTTGTCGACCGATACCCTGACGCGATCGCAGGGACCGCTGCGCGGCGTTCAGACAAGCGGCGTCACGCGGGCCCGCCCTGCGTCGTCCTCGTCGGCGCTGCCCGAATCTGAGCTGCGCTTCTGGCTGGCGCAAGAGTTCCGCACGCTAGCCAGCCTGCGTCATCCGAACATCATCAGCGTCCTCGATTACGGCTTCGATCTGGAAGGCCGACCGTTCTTCACGATGGAACTTCTGGAACAGGCGCTCGATCTCAAAGAAGCCGCCGCCCCCCTCGAGCCCGCCCAGAAACTCCTGCTCCTGCAGCAAGTCCTCGCCGCCCTGCACTACCTGCACCGCCGCGGCATCCTGCATCGCGACCTGAAGCTGCGGAACGTGCTGGTCGGGCGGTGGGCGGGTGCGGCGGGGCAGGACGGCCAGAATGGGCAGGCCAAGG
>JAYRFD010000568.1:0-1552 GCA_041908565.1 Polyangia bacterium
AAAACGGATCAACGACCTCAGCCATAACCACGACCGCGCGCCGATTGGATCTCCATCAAATGACGATCAGCGAAGCCTACACCGACGGAAGCATGGCGCAGGTTTGGGTTTGTGGATGGGAACGAGCTAGCGGATCGTTTTCAGGTCCTGCCGCCGGACTTCGTCGGGCCACGTCTGCCCAATCAGCTCGACGAAAAAGAGTATGCACAGGTCGCCGAGATCTACAGCGACATCCGGCTGGGGCGCGGTGATCTGACGATCGATGCCAGCGCCCACAAGACGCCCGAGGAGCGACGTGCCTACCAACAGGGCTCACTGCGCGACATCGCTGCCCTGATGCAGACCTCCGGCGGACGTCATCTGGTTTCTGCGCTGCACGACAACAGGCTGCGGGATGAAGCGAGTCAGGAACGCCATGGCTTGTTTGGAACGCCGCTCCCGTTTGGTACATCGATTCATCGACAGACCACGCTCGTTCCCTTGCTGCGCGCAGATGGCAGCCCCGAAACCGACAACGGCTATGCCGAAGCCGACCGTCCGGGCGAAGCTCGGCAGGTGCGTGGCGACCAGTCGCTAGGAGCCGCAGGCCCAGGGTCCGACGTACACATCCGCTACAACCCCGGCGTGGGAATCGGCCGTGCCTATCCAAGCCTCACCCCGACGAACCCATGGCTGGCCGAGATGCGCAGCGATATCTTGCTGAGCCACGAGACGAACCACGCGCTGCGACAAACGCAGGGCTTGGTGGACGGTCGCCCGGTGCGCGCCACCGACAACCCGCAGAACCCGATCGACACAGCGATGGCCTACGACGCCAGCATGGCAGATCAGAACGGGAAGCCCCTGCGACGCATCGAGCATCAAGCCGTGGGCCTGGGTCTGTACGCTGACCAGGACATGACCGAAAATCGCTACCGCGCAGAGCGCCGAGACCTGGCGACGTGGCAGGGGCGAGGCCAGCTTCCCGGCGACCCAACCCTGCATCGCCGCGACGCGTATACCCCACGCAGTGGGCCGCTTGCTCCGGCTCCACTGCCCGCGCCGATGGTCCCTGTGCGAAAGTAGGCGTGACGCAATCGCCGCCCATCCTCCGCCGCCATGCCCATACTCATGAGATTCCCTCGCCCCTCTCACATTCCCTGCCTCGTCTTGGTCGTGCTGGTCGATGCGTCGGCGTGTCAGCCAACGAAGCAGCCTGCTCGCTCTAACTCTTCGCACAAAGCAACGCCCGACAGCCCTGCCCCCAAGGATGCGCTCACGATGCCAGCCCCCGCCGCAATCGACTGGACGATGACCAAAGACAGCGACGGCAAGGCGCTGCGCATCGAGTACCGCGTCACCAACACCTCCGACAAGCGCATCTACTTGAGCGACGTGGTCCCGACCCACACCGATGCCGGCTGGACCCTCGCGAACCCGCAGCCGATCGCAGTAGTGAACGATGACGAGCCCGGAGTCGTGCGCTTTGCGCGCGGCCGCATCGGCTCAGAAGCACCGCTCGCGGTTCCGCCCATGGACCCGGGCGCCCGCGCGATTGACCCGGGCCAGACTG
>JAYRFD010000569.1:0-12265 GCA_041908565.1 Polyangia bacterium
CGATCAGGTCGGACAGCGTGTGTCTTTACTCGTCTGGCTCTCCCTTGTCGGCGAACTTGTCCATCATGTCGGGATAGTCGATGTCGCGGTACGGCAGGCGGCGGGTCACCAGCAGCTTTCCGTCGTCGAACGCGTCGCTGTCGAACAGGAAGAACCAAGGATTCACGAAGCCGCACAGAAAGGCGCCGCCGGGGCGCAGCACGCGCGCGACCTCGCGCCAGATGGGGCGAACTTCGTCGACAAAACCGACGCTGCAGGGGTTGAAGACAACATCGAAGCTGGCGCTTTCCAGCGCGCCGAGGTCCTTCATGTTGCCCTGCACGGTGCGGATCGATAGGCCGTCGCGATTGGCGACAAAGCGATCCTGATCAAGCTGGCGATCGCTGGCATCGAAGATGGTGACGTCGGCGCCGGCCGCGGCGAAGATCGGGCCTTGCTGACCACCTCCGCTGGCTAGGCCCAGGATGCGGATGCCGTCCATGCGCCCGTCGGTTGCGCCGAACCATGCGTGGGGAACGGGCTTGCTTGGGGTCAAAACGACCTGCCAGTCGCCGCGACGAGCCCGATCGATGACGTCGCTGCCGACGGGCTGGGTCCAGCGGTTGCGACCGGCGTCGACTTCCCGGTTCCAGGCGCTGCGGTTGTGGGCATAGGTGTCTAGTTGCTCTCGTGCAGACATGCGCGCGACCGTAGTGCACAAAAGTGAACAAGGCCAGCCTGCGTAAAGCCGTCAGGTCGTTGCGAGCCAAGCCGCTCAATTCGCACATGTAGGGCCGTTGGATCCTTGCGAGGCAGATTGTGATAGGTTCCGCCCATCTCAAGACGTGGTGAGGATGCCGATGCGAACCTTGAATGCTCTGACCTGTTTCTTTGGCTTGGCGACGGCGGTCGCGACGATGCCGGCGTGCAACAACACCGGCGAACCGGGCCCCATGGGCACCATGGGCGTCAAAGGCGATCCGGGCCAAAACGGCACGATGGGGACGAAGGGCGACAAGGGCGACGCCGGACCGGCCGGACCGATGGGGTTGCCGGGGGTCAAAGGCGAAAAAGGGGACAAGGGCGACGTCGGGTTGACCGGACCTGCGGGTCCCAAAGGGGATACCGGCCCGACGGGCATCCCCGGTGTGAAGGGCGATAAAGGGGACAAGGGCGACATCGGTCTGAAGGGCGACAAGGGCGACGCGGGACCCTAGGGCGAGGTTGGTCCCTAAGGCGATCGCGGCGAGCCCGGCATCCCTGGTGTGAAGGGCGACAAGGGCGATGCGGGACCCAAGGGCAACCCGGGTCCGCCGGGCCCTCCGGGCAGCGGTGGTGCGGTTACCGAGGACGTGCCCAGCTTCGCTGGCTTTACGGGGGCGTCGTACAACGGCAAGGTGACGGGCGGCCGCGCCGGCATGCACGCGCTTTGTGCGACGGCGTTTACGGGCGCTCACCTGTGCCATGCGGCTGAGTACATCCAAGCGACATCCGGTGAACAGCCGCCGCCAGCGGGAGCCTGGATCGATCCCAGCACGGTCAGCGGCACCACCGTCGCCAACAACGGATCGGTCAAGGCTGGACGCTACCCGGGCGGAGCCACCTGCAGCAGCTGGAACAACAGCGGTGGCGGAGACTACGGCACCATCGTGACCTCGACGGGCACGATCGATGTCTTCGGAGCCTGCGCAACTGCGCGTCAGCTGGCCTGCTGCAACACACCGGCGAAGGCTCGCTTTGCTGGCTTTACCGGCAGCTCGACGACGGGCGCGGCTGGCGGACGCTGGAAGATGCACTCGATGTGCGCGACGGCGTTTACGGGCGCGCACATGTGCCATGCCGCTGAGTACCTGCGCGCGAACTCCGGCGCGACGGTGCCGACGGGCGGCGCCTGGATCGATTCCAGCTCGATTTCGGGCAGCACGACGGCCAACACCGGCATCACCGATTCGGCCCGCTACATCGGTGGCGCAAGCTGCAGCAGCTGGAACAACAGCGGCGGCGGAGACTACGGAACCATCGTCTCAGAAGTCGCACACATCGACGTGTTCGGCGACTGCTCGCGCGCCCGTCCCGTCGCCTGCTGCCTGTAGTTCGGCTACCAGTTCAGCGACCACGAACCCGACGAGAAGCGCAGGATCTCGGACGTCGTGAAGGCCCAGCCGCTGGTTGGGCTGGAACTCCAGACGGCGTTTAGGGTGCCAAAGCTGGTCGGTGTCCAGGCCGTCGTGTAGTGCATCGCGTAGGAATTGTCATACGTCCAGATGTCCATGTCGGAGGTTAGCCAGATCTTCTGACCTGCGGCGGCCGTCGCTCGGGTCCACTTGGTCCCGTCGTACGACCAGACCTCGCGGTTCTGCTTTGCCAACCAGACTTTGTTGCTGGCCGTGCCTCGCAGACCTGTGATGGCGGCGGCGCTGCCGCTGGCGACTTCGGACCAGCTGGACCCATCCCAGTGCAAAAGCAGGCCCAGATCAGCACCGATCCATGCGTCGGTGCTGCCGCCCACCCAGACCGACAGCAGGTTGTTGATCTGCGGCAAGTTAAACGCTCCCCAGGCCGAGCCGTTGTACTGGATGACGACTCCGCGATCTCCGACGGCCCAGATGTTGTTGCCGTTGCTGCCCCAGATGTCGTTCAGGGCCGCGCTGTCGGGCACCGGCGTGGTCGTGCGGCTCCATGCTGTGCCGTCCCAGTGGATGACTACGCCCGATTCTCCGACGGCCCAGACGTCCTTGTCACTGGATCCCCAGATGCCCAGAAGATCGCTGCCGGTCGGCACCGCAATGCGTCGCCACGCCTTGCCGTCCCAGTGCAGCATGTTGCCGTCGTTGCCGGCCGCCCAGACATCCTTGTCGCTGCTGCCCCAGACGCGGTTGATGACGGGCTTGTTGATCGTGAAGTCGGTGCTGCCGCTGCCGATGACGCGCGTGATGGGGGCGGGCTCATCAACTTGCGACTGGCCACGGCTTTCCTGTTCGGCGGGGCCGCAGGCGGCGGTGCACAAAAGGGTTGCAAGCAGCGTTGCAGTCGAAGACGTGGCGATTGAGCGGTTCATGAGAGTCTCCTTTTCGGGTGTGGGTTGGGAACGACGCGTGGTGCGGTTCCCATGGGGGCGATGCTGTCGAGCGGCCCATAGGTCGCCGATCAGCGCGCCCGTGGTATAACGCCGCCCGCATGTCGCAGGGAGACGAACTGGCGCCGGCTGCCGCGCCCTCGGTGGCTGAACTTCATCCGGCTGCGCCGACCGCTGCCGTCGCTGCAGTGACCACACGTGAACCGGGTCGCGATCGCGTGCTGTGGATGGCGGCGTGGGCGCTTCTGCTATTGGGCGCGGGCCCGCTTCTTTTCGCGCAGGTGGTGGCACGACAGCAGAGCCAGATCACGGTGCCCGGTCTGCACATCCGCGGGCTGGCTGGATCGCCGTCGGAAACACTGGCAGAAAACCGATCGACGGGGCGCGCAGCCAAGGCCGATCGACCGGCTGGCGACTTGGGGCTTCTGCCATTTTCCGAGCTTCCACAGCGCGTGCACGCGGCCGCCACGCAGCTTTTGGCGCAGCGCATCGCCGTGCAAGTCGTCGGCGAAAAGACCTTCGCATCCTGGGAAGAGCTGGGCGTGACCTTGGATGAACAGGCGACCGTCGCGCAGCTTCAGACCATCGGCCACACCGGCAACGCGGCCGCCGATCTGCTGACGTATCTTTCGGGCAAGCGCAGCGGCATCGCCGTCTCGCTGCCGGTTCAGCTCGACGAAAAGCGCGCGGCAGAGTTCATGCTGTCGCTCAAAGATCAGATGGACCGCGCGCCGATCGATGCCCGCCTGGACTTGGAGAAACACACGGTGGCGCCGGAACAGCAGGGCATCTTGATCAGCGTGTACGAAGCGATGGTGGCGCTGCAGTACACGGTTCGTTCGCTGCGCGAGGGCAGCAGCCCGACGGTGCTGGACTTGGGGGCCGCCACTCGAACCGCACAGCCGCAGGTCCGGCGCGAGGATCTAAAGGGCATCGATGTCTCGACGGTGCTAGGCACCTGGGAGACGCGCTATTCCAATTCTGCCGTCGACAGCGATCGCACGTACAACCTGAAGGTTGGGGCCAGCAAGCTCAACGGCTACATGCTGAAGCCGCATCAGCTGTTTTCGTTCAACGGCGTCGTCGGTGATCGCACCGAAAAAGAAGGCTATCGCGTGGCGCCCGTCATCTCGGGCGGTGAGCTGATCGATGGCTTGGCAGGCGGCATGTGTCAGATTGCGTCGACGCTGCACGCGGCCTCGTTCTTTGCCGGGCTTGAGATCGTGCGCAGCACGCCGCACTCACGACCCAGTTCGTACATCCCGATGGGCTTGGATTCGACGGTGGTGTATCCGTCGGTGGACTTGAAGCTGCGCAACCCGTACGACTTCCCCATCGTCATCCACTACGTCGTCAATCAGGGCTCGGTGAAGGTAGAGCTTTTGGGCAAAGAGCTGCCGTATCACGCCGCGTTCGAGCGCGAGATCCTCAGCGAGACCGCCTTCCCCACGACGACGCGACAAGATCCTGAGATGCCCGCCGGCCAGAAGATCGTCGACCAAGAAGGCTATCCCGGCTATCGCATCAAGCGCAGGCGGTATCTGTTCACGGGCAAGTGGAAGCTGGATCCCAAGAACGAAAACCGGCCCAAGCCCGATGTCTTGATCGCCAAGAAGGAATGGGACATTTCGTACCCAGCGACGGCGCAGATCCTGCGAGTGGGCAGCGGACCGCCCAACCTGAAGAAGAAAGAGCCACCGCCTTCGCACCGCATCCCGGCGATTCCGGCCTGGGCCAAGCCGCTGTTCTACATCGTCAAGTAACGGACGCTGCGCAGCGCCGCCCAGTGGGGAGTGGCGCTGGCATCAGACGGCTGGCCCCGAGGCTGGCGGTCGAAGTGACGGACCGAAGCGGGCGAGGGTCAGCCGGCGTCCTGCGGCTCCGCATGGGTGATTTGCGGCACGGAACGAGAGCGTGACGGGCGGTTGGCACCGATCGCTTCAGTCGCGCACGCGGACGTCCAGATACGCATCGCAGCGCGCGATCCAATCGAGGCTGTTTCCGTCGCGTAGCAAGTGCTGCGACACGTCCTTGGCGATCTGCACGCAGTGGTCGATGTTGCAGTGCAGGAACAGGCCCTGTCGGCCCGCCGGAAAGACGCTGCGGTGTCGAGCCAGCCCATGCAGTTCGCGCCGCCAGTGCGCAAGCCAGCCGCGCTGGTACAGCGGGTACACGCGCGGAAGAAAGCGCTGGGCGACGGCAGACGGCTTCAGACGTGGATGGGTCAGGATGCCGGCCCAGTGAAGCTGACGAAGAAGCTCGGTCAGGTAATCGGGCTGCGTGAAGTCCTGGCCTTTGCCCCAGGTTCCCTCGGGAATCTCGACGCACAGCAGGGTCTGCGTGCCGCGGACGAGACCGGGCGCGAAGTGATTGGGGACCGACACGCGACCAAACCACAGGCTGCGCCCCGGCGCGTAATAGGTATCGACCGAGCCCATTGTCCCGGTCGGGAACGCCAGAAAGATCAGGTACAGGCCACGATGGCCAAAGCAGGCGGCAGCGTCGTCGGGAAGCAGATCGCTTATGTGGCCTGTGTAGACCACTCGATCGGCGGGATCGACGGAGCTAGCGTCGAAGCGGCGACCCAGGTGCAGGCGCACGCCCAGCGTCGTGGCTTCGGCACACAGCGCATCGATCAAGGACCCGATGCCCTGCGGTGGATACAGGAAGGTTGCCTCTGGGTCTCGGTGTCGCTTCAGCGTCGCGCGCAGGGCTCCGCGCAAGACCGCCATGGGCTGCGCCGTCGACACTCGCTTCTTCGCCACGGTCTTCGAGATGGCCTGGGCTGGCAGACCCCAGACTTTTTCGACATAGGGCTGATAGAACGCTTCGTAGGCCGCTTGGCCGACGCGTTCTCGCACGAAGTGTTCGAAGCCTGGATCCTGGTGTTCGTCGTCGGCGTGCGCCCCTTTGACGGCGCGATCGGCTTCCCAGCGCAGGAACTTGCGCAGCGACGCTTCGCGACGCAGAAACGACACGCCAAAGCGAGCCGCCAGGCGCGGCCCCAGTCCCTGCAGAAAGCCCTGAAGCTGCAGCGGATACGGCACATGACGCGGCCTGGCCTGCCACCCCGCGGCGGGTCGTTGGTCAAACGGCGGAGTGCGAGGGGCTGGTTGCGTGTCGCGCCCATCGTCGCTGAAAATCAAGCGGCCGTGTCGTGGGCGCTGGGCCCAGGGCAGGCTGGGCGCGGCGGCCTGCAGAAGCGGCAGGGCATCGCCATGCACCCGATGCGAGCCCAGATCGCAGGGCGTTCCGGCAAAGGGCACCGGACACAACAGGCCCCCCGGCTGCTCGCTTGCTTCCCAGATCTCGAGGGGAATCCCTTGGCGAGCTAAGAAGATCGCGGTGCACAGTCCGGTCACGCCGGCTCCCACAACCAGGACGGGTCGGCGGCTCATCGGCGATTCATGGAATTGGGGAAGAAAGAAGCGGCTGCGAACGGCAGTCAGGGACAGGAAACCTGCGGACCGATCGAGCGATCTACCGACCGGCCGACCGATCGCAGGGCAGGGCAGGCCATGTCAGAGATGCCCGGTCCGCGCTTGCCAGCGACGGAGTCTGCCGGGCAGCGATGCCTGTCGGCTACGGCAGGGTTTCCATGTCGGCAAATGGGCAGTTCACGTAGATCGGACCGGAGTAGCCGTTGTCGACGACCAGGCGCAGGACGCTGCACCCCGACTCGGCTGGAACGGTGGCGCGGCCGTCGAAAGCGCCGTAGCTCTGGCCGTTGCGGTACACCTCGCCTTCGCCTTGCCAGCGAAGCTCGACGCGCTGCTTGGCTTTGACCGACGCGCCAACCCCTTGCGGCAGGCCTTCGTCGTCGACGTAGACACGCACGCCGCAGGGTTCGGGCGATCGGATGCAGACGCGACCGCGCAGCATGCCTTCGCGCAGAGCCTGCGGAGTTCGGCTGGGCGCAGCGATGTACATCGTCGGGTGCAGGTGCTTGCCCTGGCGGCTGTCGCTGCCGGCGATCGGCACCATGCGGCGCTTGCGTCGCAGGATTTCGTCGTCCATGCGCTGCATCGACATCACGATGCTGTGTAGCGGGTTGTCCAGGCCGTACTGATCGCGCCAGATCGAAACGGGAATGCTGTAGGCCTCAAGGCCAAAGGCCAGCTCGTCGGCGGCTTGGATCTCGGGCGGGAAGCTTTTGATGTCGCGCGTTCCGTCGGTAATTGGGCGCCAGCTGCGATCGATCGATGTGTAGCGGTCCGGGCCATCGACCGGCACCTTGACCGGCGTCGCAAACGGCGTGTCGATGAACAGCAGGGCGCCGAAGGCCTTGGCGCTGTAATAGAACAGCGGCGGGCTCTGTCGGAAGTTCGACGCCTTGAGGTCCTGCACCATCGTCGACAAGTCCAGGAACAGCAGCGACACGTTGCCGTGCGCTTTGTCGACGACTTGCAGGCCCGGCAGGAACAGCGGTCGCGGTTCGGGGATGGTCTCTAAGAACTGGCGGATCTCGCGCCAGCGCTGAACCGTGCTGTCCAGCCCGTTCTGATCATCGTAGAAGCGGCTTTTCACCGACGGAGTGAAGAACACAAAGTCCAGCCCCGATTTCTTGATGGTCGAAAGGATCTTGGGCAGGTCCAGGCTGGCCTTGAAGTCGCCTTCGGGAAGCTGGAAGTTGGCATCGCCGGCCCACAGCTTCAGCGTCGGAGTCCCCGCCGGAGTCACCGGCTGCACCGTGCTGGCCGCCGGCGGCTTATGGGCTGCATTGCGCCCGATGTACGACTGCATGGTGGTGCAGGACGCGGAAACCAGCGCGAGCGCCGCCAGTGCCCCCAGGGTTCGACGCTGCGTCCCGCGACCGCTGGGTCCCGGGCGGCCCGGCTTTGGGGCCGGCAGCGTCTGGCAATTCCTGTCTTTCGACTCAGAGACAGCAGAACTCATGAGCGGCATGTTATGGGGTCTCGCGCAGTTGGTGAAGTGGCTTCTTTCGGGCAGCCGCGCAGAATTCCCGAACCCGGGAACGCGGGCCGGCAGAGCGGATGCCGGGTTCGCGGCCCCATCGGGATGGCGGACCCGCCGCGGAAGTGCCGATCCGCTGGCAGGTCCATTGCCACACGGTTGAGTTCGCTTTGGCGCGTCAGCCACGAGAGGCCGACACGCAGCCAGAAAAAATGGGTTGGACCATGCCCGCGGCTTGTGTGTTAAACCCTGCCCTGTCTGTACGACATGTAGGCTCCGGCGCACGCCACGAGGCCGTGCCGCCTGTGCTCGTGGCCGCCCTGCCACGTCGTGCCGACGGAGACGGATGAATCGTTAAAGGAGACCGAGATGAACCCATTAAGACTTGCCTTGCGCCGCGGAAGTCCCCGCAGCCTAGCGCCGCTGTCGACGGTGCTTGCTTTTGGGCTGTGCCTGGCCATGTCGCTGGGCCTGGCGCGGCCGGCCGCTGCCCAGCGCGCCTGTCTATTGACCGCGACGCGCTCGTCGGAAAACGGCTGGTGGCAGCAGGTCCGGCAGCGGATCATTGACACCGGGCTGTACCCCGACGGAGTGGACCAGAAGGATCTTGGCTTTCGCGATCCCTCGCTGTCCGAGCTGACCTCGTGCCGGCTGGTGGTCATGATCGCCTCCGACTACGGCTACTCGACGTCGGAGGGACTGGGCAACGCCGTCGGTGACTTCATGGCCACGGTGCCCGGCGCTGCGGTCCTGGTCTTTCAGCCATACACGTGGCAGACCAGCACGCCGTCGGCGCCGCCGATTGGTGGGCGCTTCTTGGCCAACTATGCGCTGACCACGCAGGGCGCCACCGACGCAAATTCCGCCACCAAGCGCGGCATGATCGTATCGGCCGATCCGCTGATGCAGAACGTCGATGACTTCGACTGCGGGACCAACTGCAAGCGCCTGACCGGCACCATGCCCAAGCCAGGAGCCACCGTCGCTGGTTATTGGGCAGACGGATCGATCCTGGCAGTGCGCGGCAAGCGTCGCGTTGACTTGAACATGTGGCCCGCCGACGAGTCGGTCATCACGGGTTCGTGGAATGCCAAGGCCGGCCGCCTGATCACGAACGCCATCGTGTACCTGTCGACGCCGCTCAAGGTTCAGCCGGGTCAGATCGACTTCGATGACTCTCCACTGGGTGCTGCAACGGATCCCGAGACGGTGACCTTCACCAACATCTACTCGACGCCGGTCAAGCTGACGGGCCTGGGTCTGGATGGCATGGGACGCGCGCACTTCACGTATGAAGCGGACAAGGTGCCGTCGCCGGCCGCGCCGATCACCGTCGTGCCGGGCGGTACCTATCGGGCTCGCGTGATCTTCAAGCCGCAGATCCAGGGGGCGCACAAGGCGACGTTCTATCTGACCATCCAGGGCTTCGAGCGATCCGAAGTCGCGTTGTCGGGGCAGAGCCGCGGCAACCTGTACGTGTCGCTGTCGCCGCTGAACTTCGGTGGTGTGCCGCTTGGGACCACGGTGATGCCGCTGACGGTGCGCCTGAAGAACATGGGCACCAGCAACATCGAGATCACCAAGCCGGTGATCGGCGACACCACCAACTACGATCTGACGTCTGCGGTTCCCGACGCCAAGGTCACCATGCTGCCGGGCGCCAGCTATTCGTTTGAAGTGAAGATGAAGCCGGCCATGACGGCGGGCGAATTCCTGACCGACGTCACGGTGGAATCAAACGACAGTGGCAGCCCGCTGGTCATTCCGGTCATCGGCCGCTCGGGCCCGCCGAAGCTGAAGGTGCCGTACTCGTCGCTTCTGATGTCGGATACGCCGTCGGGGGCCAAGGCCCTGCCGCTGGATGTGCTGCTGTTCAACGAAGGCTTTTCCAGCCTGACGGTCACCGAGATCACGTCGGACGTGACCGACTACGAGATCCCGAATGCGCCCAGCATGATGTCGCCGATCACGATCCCGGCGAAGTCGGGCACCGTGTTCCAGCTTGTGTTTTCGCCGCAGGGCTCGGGGCTGCGCACCGGCAAGGTCATCATCAAGAGCAACGAGCCAGCCGTACCGCCGGCCATGGACTCGAACAAGGTGATCTCGATTTCGGGCAATGGCACCAAGCCGCAGTTCAAGGTGGTTGAAAAGGCGCTCGACTTCGGGACGGCTGACATCGGCGCTGCGGTGCCCAGCCAGCTAATTACCCTGGTCAACGAAGGCGACGGAGACCTGACCGTGAAGGATGTGTCGATCGTGGCCGGCATGGGCGGTGACTCGTTCGCGATCAGCACGCCGGCGCCGATTCCGTTCGTGCTGCGGGCGGGAACCAGCGTCCCGGTGACCGTGGACTTCACGCCCAAGATGGCCGGCATGGTGTCTGGCACCTTGCGCGTGATGACCGACCTTGCGACCGGCGGCAGCGCCACCGTGGATCTGAAGGGCCTGGCCAATGGCGCCGTCGGCAAGCTGGATCCGGCGATGCTGGCCTTCGGGGATCAGAAGGTCAAGTCGATGGTCGTAAAGACGCTGACCATCAGCAACAGCGGCAACCGCGATCTGACCATCCTGCGCAGCCGCTTGGTGCCGGCTGCCGGGTCGTTCGCCGCGATGCTGCCCACCGACGGAACCAAGATCAAGCCGGGCATGTCGCTGACCGTCAACGTCACTTCGATGCCGGCCATGGCGGGTGCTGCCACGGCTCGTCTGGAATTCGAAACCGATGACCCCGCGATGAGCGGTGGCACGCAGTTCGTCGCGCAGATCGCGGTGAACGGCGTGGTGCCTGGCGTGACCGTGAACCCGGTTGAGCTGACCTTCGATCCCCTGCTGGTGGGCCGCAAGAGCGACATGAAAGTCGTCAAGGTCACCAACAGCGGCAGCGTCGTGATCGACAACCTGACGGCGGCTATTTCGGGCAGCCAGATGGGCAACGACTCGGGCGACTTTGGCTACGTCATGGGCTTCAAGAGCAAGCTGATGCCAGGCGATTCGACGGACATCGGCGTGTACTTCGAGCCGCGCATCGGCAAGGCCATGCACTACGCCACGCTGGTGCTAAACGCCGACGGTGTGATGGTTCCGATGACCGTGGCGCTCAAGGGCTCGTCGATGTCGGCGGCCGTGACGGCGCAGCCGGGCGTGCTGAAGTTCTCGAACACGGCGATCGGCAACTCGACAGATCCGAAGTACATCACGCTCAGCAACGACGGCGCGCAAGAGATCGAAATCGAGCTTGTGCTGCCAGCCAGTGAAGACTTCGTGGTCGATGTTTCGCAGGTCAAGACCACGCTGGGCATGGGCGACTCGACGCGCGTGCCGGTGCAGTTCACGCCCAAGACAACCGGCATGAAGGCCGAGTCGGTCGAGGTTCGCCTCAAGGGCACGCAGGTGTCCTTGGCCAAGGTCGATCTGGAAGGGCAGGGCACAAACCCGCCGCCGCCGAAGATGGAAGGCGGCTGCAGCATGGGCTCGCGCGCCGGCCAGACTGGATCGTGGCTGGCAATGGGCCTGGCCCTGCTGGGCTTGGTGGCTCTGCGCCGCCGTCGCTGGGCCTAGCCTCCGCAGCCCCTCGCCGGGAGCAATCCTGCTCCCGGCCCCCTTTTTTCCCCGCCTTCCCCCGCCGTTCGTTCTTCCAACCCTGCTGCGCTTCGCTGACCCCACCCGGCTGACGGGAACTGGGCGGCGACCGCTATCGGCCGACGCCGAAGTACTGGAAGCCGTGCTCGCGCACTTGTTCGGGGTCCCAGATGTTGCGACCGTCGAACAGCGCGCTGCCCCGCATTACCGACTTCAGGCGCGCGAAGTTCGGCTGCCGGAACTGCCGCCACTCGGTACACACGATCAGGGCGTCGGCATCACGGGCTGCTTCGTACCCATCCGCGAAGAAGCGCAGCGCTGCCGCATGCCGAGCACAGGCCTGCCCAGCGCTGTGATGCGCCACGGGATCGCTGGCTCGCACCCGCGCCCCGGCTTCGACCAGCGCATCGATGATCCCCAGTGCTGGAGCCTCGCGCACGTCATCGGTTTCAGGCTTGAACGACAGCCCCCAGATGGCGATCGTCTTGCCGCTTAGCGGTTTGTCGACGGATGAGTCTGGATTCGTCGATGCCCGACCGCCTGCTTCTGGGATGCCCAGACAGGACCACAGCTTGCGCAGCAGGCGCTGTCGCTGTCGCAGATTGATGCGCCCCGTCGCTTCGACCAGGTGCATGTCCAGTCCATGCTCGCGTCCCAGCGCCGCCAGCGCCTGCGTGTCTTTGGGAAAACAGCTGCCGCCATAGCCCAGCCCCGGGA
>JAYRFD010000570.1:0-1754 GCA_041908565.1 Polyangia bacterium
CACCCCAACCCCCCAGCGCCAGCTTGTGCGCTGAGACCGCCTGGCCAAACCTCCTGCGGCCGCAGTCTGCTGCGTCGGTCAGTGGTGCGTGGCTTCGCGGGTCTCTTCCGGGGGGAAGCTCAGCCGATCGCGGACGTCGGACAGGTAGTGGCGCAGGCGGCCGATCACCATGTCGATGGCGACGTAGTTTTCGCCGCCCTCGGGGATGATCAGGTCAGCCCAGCGCTTGGACGGCTCGACGAACTGCAGGTGCATGGGCCGCACGCTCTTGTAGTACTGCTCGCGCACGGACTGGAAGCTGCGCCCGCGGTGTTCGATGTCGCGACGCACGCGCCGCAGCACGCGGATGTCGGGATCGGTGTCGACGAACAGCTTGATGTCCAGAAGCTCGCGCAGCTCGTGTTCGACGAACAGCAGGATGCCTTCGACGATGATAAACGGCGCGGGCTCGACGTGGCGCCGCAGCTGAAGGCGGGCGTGCGACTTGAAGTCGTAGACCGGCATGTCGATCGCCTGGCCAGTCCGCAGCGTCCGCAGGTGCTGCACCAGAAGCGACGTCTCAAGCGAGTCGGGATGGTCGTAGTTCAGCTGCTCACGCGCTTGCTGCGACAGATCCGATCGATCGCGGTAATAGCTGTCGTGATCGATCACCGCCACCGTGCCCACCGGCAGGCCTTCAACGATCTTGGCCGCGATAGTGGACTTGCCCGAGCCGGTTCCGCCGGCGACGCCAATAACCAAGGGACGCACGGGGCGCTTCATACCACAAAGACTACTTTTTGCGGACGATCGTAAGTCCGTCGGCGATCGGCAGCATCGCCACTTCGACGCGCGGATCGCGCGGCAAGGCGTCGTTCAAGGCGCGAACCGCAAGCAGGTCGGGGTCGGAATCGCGTTCGTCCAGCACGCGGCCTTCACGCAGGACGTTGTCGATGCACACGATGCCACCGGGTCGCAGCCGCTTGATGATCGCTTCGTAGTAGTTGCCTTGGTTCTTCTTGTCGGCGTCGATAAAGGCAAAGTCGAAGGGTGGCGCATCGGTCGGCAAGGCCGCCAAGGTATCCAAGGCCGGAGCCAGCTTCAGGTCGATCTTATGAGCAACCCCGGCCCGATCGAAGTAGCGACGGGCGATGCGGGTCCATTCATCGCTGATGTCGCAGCACAAAAGGTAGCCATCGTCGGGCAGCGCGCGCGCAATGCTGATCGCGCTGTAGCCGGTGAAGGTGCCGATCTCGATGGCGCGCTGGGCGCCGATCGCGCGCACAAGCAGGCTCATGAAGCTGCCCTGCAGCTCGGCGATTTGCATGATCTGCGCCCAGCCCAGCGTCGCGGTCTCGGCCGCCAGATCGGCAAGCACGGCATCGCGCCGCGTCGATCGACGGGTCAGATACTCTTGCAGCTCGGGGGTAATGGGCACGAACTGGCCAGACATGACGGCCTCCTATTCCTCGCGCTGCCGAGACTTTTTGGTATGGCCGCCCCGCCTTTGGCCCGCATCGCTGCCAGGCGCCGCTTCGCCCATGCTGCGCAGCTGATCTTCGTCCAGGATCGACCGCGCCAGCCACGTGCGCATGGCCGGCAGCTCGGTCTTGCGCCAGGTGTCGTTCAAGCGCAGCGCCAAGAAGGCCTGAAACGCCGATCGCAGCATGGCGTCCAGCTGGTCGATCAGCTCGATGCGTTCGTTCAGCTGTTCGCTGTCGTCTTCCGACAGCAGGGCCGGCAGCTTGACCCGTCGCAGATCGAAGCCTTCGGCG
>JAYRFD010000571.1:0-3308 GCA_041908565.1 Polyangia bacterium
AGTGGTCATGTCGACTGGCCGATCGCCGACCACCCAGCGCATCCACTTCGTCGAAAAACAGGATCGAAGGTGCTTCGTGTCGGGCCTTGCTAAACAGCGTGTGCAGCTTCTTTTCCGACGCGCCAAACCACATGTCCAGCACGTCTTCGATGCCGACCGCCATAAATCGCACGCCGGCCTCGCCCGCGGTTGCGCGCGCCAAGAAGGTCTTGCCGCAGCCCGGCGGACCGTACATCAAGATGCCGCCGCCAAGCTTCTTGCCGAAGGCCTTGTACAAGTCGGGACGCTTCAGCGGATGCAGCACGCGCAGACGGATCTTTTCTTTCAAGTCGTCCAGGCCGCCGACCTCGGCAAAGGTGATCTTCGGCTGCTCGACCTCGACAGAGCCCACGTCGTCCCTGGGTTCATCGGGATTGGCGACCAAGCGGAGGCGCGATCGCGGATCGGCCGAAGCCCGCGAGAGCTGATCGCGCAGCGTCGCATCAGCGACGGCAATCTCAAGCGCGACCGCCTTGTCGTAGTAGTCCAGGCCGTCTTTGTAGCGACCCAGTTCGTACAGGCAGCGGGCGGCGATGATGAACAGCTTGGCGTCGGGACTGGGCGCCGCTTGCACGGTTCTAAGCGCCCCTTCCACATCGCCGGCCTTCTCTTCCGCCTCGGCAAGCTGACGACGCAGGTGCAAGTTGGCTGGCAGCGCCAGCACTGCTTCACGCAGCGACTTCAGCTCTTCTCCACCGCCGGCCCCGTCACGATCCCCACCAGAATTTCCGTGCTTCGACATGGCACAAGAGTATATCAGCCAGCCGCCCTCCGACGGAAAAGAGGGATGTCGCGGCCCTTCGAACGCCTGCCAGAACAGGCCTTGCCCTGCCGTGCGCAGGCCCGCCAAGCGGTCCACATCTTTTTGCTTGCCAAGCGGGAAGCGGTCTTGGTAAGAGGTCCTTCCTTTGACCGTGCGTCTGTAGCTCAGCTGGATAGAGCAACGGGCTTCGAACCCGTGGGTCGGGCGTTCGAATCGCTCCAGACGCGCCAGGTAGTACCCGAGCAACACGAAGAAAAACGAAAACGAAAAATATCCTGTTGACAACATGCGGTGACCTTGGCTGAATAGGCGCCGCTTTCAGTTCTCAGACGGGCCCATAGCTCAACTGGCAGAGCAGCGGACTCTTAATCCGTTTGTTGTAGGTTCGACTCCTACTGGGCTCACGAAGACGCTACAGCGCCAAAATCGAAATGGCCTGTAGCGTTTTTTTTTGCAGCTTTGTACCGTGCGGTCGCCGAGCGAGAGTGGCGGAACTGGCAGACGCACCAGACTTAGGATCTGGCGCCGTGAGGCATAGGGGTTCGACTCCCCTCTCTCGCACCCATGAGAAGTCCTGCCGGCGTTGCCGTCCCCGCTGGGGTTCGCTGGACCGCGCTTGGCGCGGCATGCTGGGCTGCATTCGTGGCCCCCGCCTTCCTTGGCGGCGGCCCCGCCCACGCGCAGGATGGGGTGGCGGGTCGCGGCCTAGCGGATGCGCTGCGCGACGACACGGCAGCCCAGCTTGAGTTGCACTGGACGACCGGCAAAGGCCAAGACCTGCACATTGCGGATGGCGCTGCGACGCTGAAGTCCTGCAATGAAGCCAGCCGCTGTACGGTGCTGGGATCGCCGCTGGCCCTGTCGGCGGGTCAACGGTCGCAGCTGGTTTCTCGCCTGCGCGCCAGCGAGCTGTTTGGTCTACACAGCAGCGAAGCAAGCACGACGAGCGATCGGACGCTGCTCTTGCGGCACAGCAATCGCGCGCTGGGCAGCTGGCGCCTGCCGCGAGCCGACTGGCCGACGCCGCCCGACGGTGTGGGCTTGGCCGACTACCTGGACGATCTGGGCCGCAGCATCGAACAGGCCTCGCAGGCCCGCAAGCCAATCGTAGTGCCGCAGACGGTAGAGGCGCTGCGCACGCAGCGACGGCAGGTGCGCCGCGACCCGCACCGACGGCCGGGTGGCCAGCTGTTGCTGGAAGGCGGAACGCTGCGCGTCACCCCCGAAGAGGGCTTTGTCCCCCGCTCGCCGCCGCCTCGACCGTTTGAGCGACGTCTGTCAGCGGATGAAGAACAGAAGCTGCTATCGCTGCTGCAGCAGGCGCGCCTGGATGACCTGGACCGCTTGGTGGAAAAGCGCGAACAGCCCGCCATCGGGGACACCGACGGTCGCGTCCTGACCCTGCACCTTCTGCCAGGCGAAAAGAACGCAGCCGATCGGGGTCAGGCCCGCGGCATTCGTCGGTATCTTGCCGATCTGGAACGATCGCCCGCCGCGCCACTTGTGCAGACGCTGGTGGCTTGGCTGTCGGGACCTGCGGCACCAAGCCCTGCGCCCAAGCTGCATTCCCGACGGTAACTCGGGGTACGTAGCGTATCGGGCTTCCCTCGGAAGAAGCAGCCTGTTGAACTAAACAATAGGCGTGACTTTGGATCGGCCTGCTTGCCCCGTCCGGGCGCGGCGGAATCCGGGCCTGCGCTGCGATCCGCTCTGAGGGGAGAACCGTCCATGCAAGCAACCGATGGCCAACGTACGGATGATGGGCCAGCCACCGCTCCGCTTGAAGCCTGGCTTGACTCAGAGACGGCCATCGGACGGCTTCTGGGCAATGAAGCGCTGTACGTGTCGATGCTGGAGCTGTTTCGGGAGCAGCTAATGCAGGACATGGAGCAGATGCAGACCGCGCTTGCCGCCGGCAATCAAAAGGAAGCCCTGCGCCTGATCCACTCCACCAAAGGGGCCGCCCGCATCTTGGGAGCCGACCGGCTGGCTGCCCACTGCGAGCTTGCCTACAGCGCCGTCGTCTATGGCGAGCTGCCGTCGATCGCCAACGAGCTTGCGGCCCTACTGGGCAACGCTGCCGAGACGCTGACCCACATCGACCAGCACCTGAAGTCGCCGTCAGTCTGAAAAAGGCAGGGCACAGACCGTCGCAAAGCGGCCGGTTGCTTCATCGGCTGGGCCCAGCACTTCCAGGCGATTGCCCACGTCCCACGCCGATCGGTGGACATACGCCAAGCCGATCGTCCCAAAGCGCGGCGACTGCACGACCGAAGTCAACACCGCGGCCTGCGGACGATCCGGGCTGCGCAGCTTGCATCCGACGATCGGTGGCGATGCTGCTTCGTCGAAGCGCAGCCCACACAGCTTGCGGTTCAGGTGTCCCCGATCGCGCAGGCGCACGACCACTTCCTGGCCCATGTAACAGCCTTTGGTGAAGCTGACTGCGTCGTCAAGCCCGGCCTCGGCCGGCATGCGGTCTTCGTCCAGATCACGACCGTATTCA
>JAYRFD010000572.1:0-3933 GCA_041908565.1 Polyangia bacterium
AAGGATGTCATCCTGGCCAAGAGCTTCCCGGTCCTGGAATCGGTGGCCGATGCCCTCAAGGCTTCGCCGCAGATCAAGAAGGTCCGCGTGGAAGGCCACACCGACAACCGCGGCAAGGTCGATTACAACGTCAACCTTTCCGACCGTCGCGCCAAGAGCGTCATGAAGTGGCTGACCGAGCACGGCATCGATCAGGGCCGCCTGGAAGCGCAGGGCTTCGGACCCAACAAGCCGATCGCCGACAACAAGAACGAAGCCGGTCGCGCCAAGAACCGCCGCGTCGACTTCGTCATTACCGATCCGCCGCAGCCCGCCGGTGTGCAGGTGCAGGATGCCAAGTCCGCCGTCGTGCCCGACTCGCCCGATCAGAGCGACGGCAAAAAGGGCGGCAAGGGCAAAAAAGCCGGCAAAGGCAAGAAGGACAAGAAGTAGCCGCTAGCTCGCAGCCCGCCGCGCGTCCCTCCCTCCTGCCTTGTTTCCTTCCACCCACCGCACCGACTTCCAAGCCCCGCTGACAGCCCAGCGGGGAGGCCCTTCTTCCGTCGACCCTGTGTCGATCGTGCGCGCGGCCCGCGCCGGTCCTGCGTTGGGCTTGCGTCGGTTCTGCGTCGGTCCGGCGTGGTTTGTCTGGAATTACTCTTGGCAGAGGCAGGGCTCGCGTCCCTGTTCCGCCAGGATCTTTTCGACGAACGGCAGGTAATAGGCCGACTCTTGCCGCGCTTCTAGCTCGCCGCTTTCGACCGCCTGTTCCAAGGCCCGCTTCAGGTCGCCAATCAGGCGCGAGGGCGGCAGGCGGAAGTGATCCATGATCAGGTTGCCGACGCCGGTCGGCAAAAGCGGCAGCTCGGCATCGGCGGCGCGCAAAGCCACCAGGCGCTGCGACAGGCGGTCGATGTTTTCCAGCCCTTCCTGTCGTCGTCCCGGTCGTCGCGACGTGATATCCGCCCGCGACAGGTCCAAAAGATCGGGCAGGTATTCGCCCATTTCACGCGTGAAGCGCCGCACCGCCGAATCGGTCCACGAATCCAGGTACGAGTTCGGGCGCAGGTGATGCAGGATCAAAAAGCGCAGCGTCCGTCGCGTCGGTCCGTCGAAGCCCAGCCGCCGCCCGACGTCGTCGAACATGCGCGCCCCGACTTCCGAGTGGCGATGGAAGCAGACCTTGCCATCTGGCGTGATGCTGCGCGTCTTGACCTTGCCGATGTCGTGCAAAAGGGCCGCCCAGCGTACGGCCGGTCGCGACTCGGCCTGCCAGACCACTTGCTTGGTGTGTTCCCAGACGTCTTTGTGGCGTCGTCCCGCCTCTTGCGAAAAGTTCACCGTCGCGTCGAGCTCGGGCAGGCAGGCGCGCAGGGCGCCGGTCTCTTGCAGCCACTGCAGCCCGGCCGGAGCGCCCCCGGTCATCAAGATGGCTTCCAGCCCATCGCGCAGATCGCTTGGGGACAGCTGATCGCGCTCTAGCTGCGGCGACTGATCTTGCGCCGCCGCCACCAAGTCGTCGTAGGAAGACAGCTTGCGCAGGGCCAGCCAGCGCTCGGGCTCTGTCGAAAACAGCTGGCCCACCCGCAAGACCCAGGTGGGATCGCTCTTTTGTCGCAGAGAAGAAATTTCAGCAATCGGATCGCGTACCGAAGGGGGAGCTGACATGGACTCGCTGGGGAGGGCTGAAGGGCGACGAGGCTACGCGGGCCAGCGCCCCGCCGTCAACCCCCGAACGGACCCCAAAAGACGCGAAAGGGACAGATTCGGCCCGGCCCCAGCCCAGCCCTTTGACTTTCTGCGTGCGTCGCCTACATGTCTGCCAGTTTGGCGTTTCGCTGCTGCGGTGGCCGCGACAGAATGTCGTTCGTTGGCTTGCGGGACGGCGCTGGCTCTCGGTGGGACCGGGCTCGATCGGCGGGCTGCGCGGCGGCATGCGCCCTGCTTGATCCCTGCTCATGCTCCCCTTGCTGATCAGCCTGTTGCCGCTGTTGCCGGTGGCGCCTTCCTGCATGACACAGTCTGGCAAGACCGCCTGCGGCTATCACTGCATCGCGGCGCATGGCGAGGTCGGCTGCGCCCAGACGGAATCCGGGGTCTGTGGCGCCACCGAGCGCGAGCTTGTGTGCTGGGATCCGCCCGATGCCGTGCGTGCGCACTACGGCGACAAGGTGCCGCCCGCCCAGTGTCAAAGCAAGCAAGGCCAGCTGGCCTGCGGCTACCACTGCCAGACCCGCGAAACCGGCGACGTTCGCTGCGCCAACACCCCCGACGGCATCTGCGTCGCTACCCGGCTTGGCATCACCTGCTGGGATCCGCCCGTCGTCGCGTACTGCGCCGACAGTCGTCCCTTGCCACGCCCCTTGTGCATGACGGTCGATGGCAACGCGGCCTGCGGTTACGGCTGCAAGGCGCGCAACGGAGTCATCCGCTGCGCCCAGACACCCGCAGGCCAGTGCCAGGTCTTTCCGCAGGACATCCTGTGCACGGATCCCGCGCCGGTGCCCATGTGCGGTGGCCAGCCTTGCCGCCCCGATGGTCCCGACAGCGCTCGTAGCTGGTGCCGTCCCAAGTCCAGCGAGCTACCCGCCCACTGACACGCGCCGCTTGCGCGATCACCGCGTCGCAGACCGAGCCGCGGGTCCCTCTGTCGTCGTCCCAGCGGGCCGTCCATGTACAGGTATCGGCACGGGCCGGCGGAACGCAGGACGCCGCAGTTTTTCGCCGGCAGCTACGGTTCGACGCGCGGCAACGATCCAAGGCTGTCGACGTATTCGCGAATCAGGTCTTCGACGATGGCGCCGATCGGCTTGATGTCGCTGGCTAGCGCGATGCCTTGGCCGGCGCTCCAGATATCGACCCAGCGGCGGCTGCCGGCGCTGCTGGAATCGCCCGTTCCGTGTCCGTGTCCTTGGGTTTGGCCTTGTCCTGCGCCGGTCCCTTCGGCCTGGACCAGTGCTTGCGCTTCGGCCCGCGTGTTGCGGACGGCGCCCGGCACGGTGTCGCGCAGGAAGTTGGCGTGCACGCCGCTTATGGCATCGGTATAGACGATGTCTTCGGGGCGACCGTTGACCACCGCCTGCTTGTACGCGTCGCTGGCTCCGCACTCGGTGGACGCGATGAAGCGCGTGCCGATGTAGACAAGCTCGGCCCCCAGGGCCAGGGATGCCGCCATCTGTCGCCCGGTCGCGATGCAGCCCGCCGCGATGATCGGCACCCGCAGGTTCTTCTGCAGATAGGGGTAAAGGACAAAGGGGCTGGTGGTGCCCGCGTGGCCGCCCGCGCCGGCCGCGACGCCGATGATGCCGTCGGCCCCTGCTTCCTGCGCCTTTAGCGCGTGCTTCAGCTCAATCACGTCGTGAAAGACGACGGTGCCGGCCGCGTGCGCCCGCCGGGCAAGCTCCGTCGGGTTGCCGTAGCTGGTGATGATCACCGGGACCTTGAACTCAAGGCAGGTCTGCAGGTCGTGCATCAGCCGCTCGGGGTCGGTCAGCTTGATCGTCAGGTTGATGCCAAAGGGCCGGTCGGTGCGAGCCCGAATCCAGGCCAGCGCGTCGCGGAATTCCTCGCGCGTGCGCAGGTTCAACGACGGCATGGTGCCCAGGATGCCGGCCTCGGCGCAGGCGACGATCATCTCTTTGTTCGACAAGATGAACATCGGAGCGCAGACGATGGGATAGCGAAGCCCCAGGCGATCGGACAGCGGCGTGCGAATGCGTGACATGCCCGGAAGCATCGCGCGGAGCCCCAGCCCCGGTCAACGTCCTCCCATCGCACGGTGACGCCCCCGGTTACGCGGTGACGACCCCGGTTACGCGGTGACGACCCGCGGTCATGCCGTGCCGACCCGCCGTTACGCCGTGCCGACCCGCTGTTACGCCGTGCCGACCCCCGGTCACGCGGTGACGACCCGCGGTCACGCGGTGACGAGGCGCGGTCACGCGGTGACGAGGC
>JAYRFD010000573.1:0-3021 GCA_041908565.1 Polyangia bacterium
CGGAGGCAAGCGCACTGGGGACTCCGCGCAGGGGCAGGCGGCCGGCCCACTGGAAGTGTCCATCGCCCGTGCCCTGCAGAAGCTGAACGGCCGTGGGCTGTTCGGTGGCGACTGCCAGCGTCGTATGGGGCGCTTCATCCAAGGCCGACGGCTGGATGCCCACCAAGGCCAGCGGCTGCAGCAACGGGCTGCGCTGCACCTGCGCCTACAGCTTCAGCGTGTGAAAGGTATAGGCGCCCGGCTTGGTCTGGACCTGTCCGTCGCCAAAGTGGACGCTGACCGCCACTTCGGCGCGAGACGCCATGCCCGGCGTGCGCACCAGCAGCCGTCGCGATCCCGACCGGCCCAGCACGGTCGCTGGCTGGTCGCCGAAGTACACGCGCAGGTCGTCGGCGAAGCCACTGCCGGACAGCACGACGGTCTCTCCCCCTGCGGCGGAACCGACGGGCGGGTCGACGGCATCGAGGTGGCGGGCTTCAGAGCTGCAGCCGGCCAGCCAGGCCAGCCCCAGCCCACCCAGCCGGCCCTGCCAGCCGGCTCCGATCCGAACGGCCCACGGGGGTCGCTGGCGCAGACTCCCCAGCCGGTCCTGCTGCGGGGCATGCTTCGTACCCGGCCGCGGCCCGCGGTCGAAGTCCCCCTGCCCCGGCCCATCCCAGAACCCCAGCCCTGCACAGCGCTGCTGATTGGGTCGCATTCTTTCAAGAATACCAGGGGGCCACCAGCGAAAGTGCCGTGTTTTCGCGCGCTTGCAGCCCCCTTGGATTGCAGGCCGCACACCGCTGCCCACAGACCACCAACCGCAGGCTGCGCAGCGGGGCCACAGACCGCCAGGTTGCCGGCATCTGGGCGACGGTTCTGTGATATAGGCGTCGAAAAGGAGGTTCCCTTGTCTCTATCGCCTACCCCTGAGTCGAGCCCCGACAGCGCCGGCGTCACCCTGGTCAGCCGCCTGACCGCGCCGGAGCGTCGCCGCCAAGTGATCGCCGACTGCGGCGTGCTGATCGATGAAGAGGTCTCCCGCAAGGGGGGCTTTTCGGGCGCTGCCATCAAGCTGGGTTATTCGACGGTCAAGGCCATCAAGCCCGGCTTCGTTGCTGAAGCGGTCGACCACCTGTTGGACGACTTCGCGCGCCGCCTGGAGCCGTTCTATCAAGCGCACCTCAAGCAGCGCGGTGCCGGCAGTACCCGTTCGCTGCCCGACTTCCTGTCGGGGGAAAGCGGTGCGATCGCCGATGCACTGCTGGGCATCACCGACGAACGTGCCGCCCGCGCCCAAGCCGGCGTGGTCAAAAAAAGCTACGAGAAGCTGCGCCCGACGGCGCGCAAGCACGTAGAAGAAGCGGTGCCCGGCATCGCGCGCCTGATCGACAAGCACACGCGATAGACGCGGGGCGCTGCGACCTCGGACCGCATGGGGACTGCCCGCAGACCGCCCACGGACCTCCCCGGGACAACCAGCGCCCGCGCACAGGCGGCCCAGCGAGGGACCGCGTGGGGATTCGACTCGATCCGCGCAACAGCACCACGGACCGGGATCGCTGCCATGCCGAGTAGTGATAAGATTTTGCCGTGTTTCTAGCATCTGCGGGTCACATGGCGCGGGAACGTCCGCCGGGCCCCAAGCCAGCTGACCTTTGCGCAGGCCCACGCAGCCGCAAGAGCGCGCACCACGGCCTGCAGCCAAGGCGACGGGCTTGGGTGGCCTGGGTGGCATTTCTGGGCGTCAGCGTGGGGCTCGTCGGGATTGATCCAATGGGCCCGACGGGACCATTCGCCAGCGCCTGGGCAGCCAAGGGCGGCAAGAAAGCCGGCAAGAAGACCGGCAAGAAGGGCAAAAAGGACGTCCCCCCGACTCCGGCACCCACCACCAATCCGACGCCAGCCCCGACCCCAACCGTCGTGGCGCCGCCTGTGATCCTGCCCTTGGCGGCCATCCGTCTGGAATGCAACAGCGAAGGCGAAAAGGGCCGCCTGTGCGAAGTGGCGCAAGAGGCCGCCGCGAACGTGGCGGCTCGACGCTATCAGGTGCTGCCCGCCGCCAAAGTCGAAGAGCTGTTCGCCAAAGAGCCATCGCTGCGCGGCTGCCGACGCGATGACTGCCGCACGGCGATTGCCGACCGCCTGGGGGTGACGCGGCTGGTCGATATCATCGTGCAGTCGCCCAAGGGACGCGGCCTTCTGGCGACGGTGTCGGTGTTCGATCCGGAAGCCAAGGGCATCTCGCGCGACACCGAAGTGACGCTGAAGCGAGAAGAGGCCAAGCTGCGCGGCCAGATCGAAGAGGCCGTCGATCTGGTGGTGTCGACGCAGCGCCTGACGGCTCCGCTGCGGCTGGATGTGAAGCCAGCGGGCTGTCACGTCCGCTTGGTCGACAGCAGCAACAAGACGCGCGACCTGACCGATGCCGAGCGCGACGGGACGCGCGAAGTCCGGGTGTTCTTGGGCGCATACAGCGTCCAGGTTGAAAAGCCGGGCTTCCTGGCGCAGAAGACCGCGGTCGAAGTGACGCAGGCTGGCGCGTCGGTGTCGATCGAGCTGAAGAACCAGCCGGTCGCCGTGAAGTTCGAGTGGACGCCGGAAGGCACCAGCGTGCGCGTCGATGGCGAGCTGGTCGATAGCCGCGACAAAGTGATCGAGCTGTCCGAGGGACAGCACCGCGTCGAAGCCTTTGCGCCGCGCAACGCGTCGTACGAGTCGACGGTGTTGTCCATCGATGTCCGCGTGGGAATGGAGCCGGTTCGCATCGCGCTGCAGCGCTTGACCGAGATCCGCATCCAGGCGCCGCGGGGATACTCGGTCAGCGTCGATGGTCGCTTGGTGCCCAGCGCCAACCTGCAGGTGCGCGGGCTGCGGGCCGAGACCGCCGTGCCGACGACGCCCGGCGTGCACACGGTGACGGCGCAGAACTGGCGCAACTATCAGCTGCGCGAGCGCGTATCGGTGGTGCCGCGCAGCAGCACCGATGTCGCGCTGTATCCGCCCTCGCTGGTGCCGGGCGCGGTCATTGGCTCGCTGGGC
>JAYRFD010000574.1:0-1679 GCA_041908565.1 Polyangia bacterium
CGACGGGGCTCGCGTTTTTGTGGACGAACAGCCCGCGTCCGATGTGGTCGTGCAAAGTCCGCAAGAGCTGCGCTTCACGCTGCCCCCCAACCTGCGCGACGCGTGGCGCGTGCCAGTGGCCGTGCAGAATCCGTCGCTGTATCGCAGCGAGCGGCGCGACCTGTTTGCCTACTATGCCGAGACCCTGCAGTTCGCAAGCAGCAGCGTATCGGTCGGGGGCGTGCCGATCGGCGCCGCAGCGGGCGACTGGAATGGCGACCAGAAGCTAGACCTGGCGCTGATCACGATTCCTTCGTCCGGTGTGCAGATCCTTCTGGGCGACGGTCAAGGGACGTTCCGAACGGGAAACAGCCTGGCCGTCGGTGGCGCCACCATGACCACGCAGCACATCCTGTCGTTTGACAGCAACCGTGATGGCAAGGCCGATCTGTTGGTCGCAGCCGGTGGGTCGCTGACGCTGCTTTTGGGCGATGGGCAGGCGGGCTTCGCGACGCGACGCACGCTGTATACGGCCACGGTGGGTCACAACCTGCGAGCGCTCGCCGTTGGGGACTACGACGGCGACGGCAACCCAGACATCGCGCTTACGGACGCGGTCGCGGGGGATGCTTCCGCCGATGTTCTGTTGCTGTTAAACGGTGGCAACGACAGCTATGCGGCACCGGTGACCGTCGACACGGGGGCTGTGGCTCGTTCCTTGGTCATCGCAGACTTCACGAGCGATGCGCGCAGCGATCTGTTGGTTGGCATCTCGGATACGCGTCTTAGCCTGTGGCGCAACGACGGAGGGCAAGCTCGCACGCAGATCGACGTTCCGCTGTCGGGCTGCTCGGGCAGTACGGTCGCCCCCGCCGATCTAAACAGCGATGGCCGAATCGACCTTGTGCTGCTGTGCGGTGCCGCCGTGCGCCCGCTGATCAACCAGGGCGCCGGCCTGTTCGCCCCGCAACCCGACCTTTTCGCTGCGACCCCTGCGCCCACCCTGGCCGTCGCAGATCTGAACGGCGACGGGCGCTTGGATGTGGTGGTGGGACGAGGAGACGGCGGGGGCGATGCGCAGGTGGCGGGCTTCTTGGGCGACGGGGCTGGGCGGTTTGCGGCGGCGCAAGAGATCGCGCGCTATACCGCGACGATGCTGACAACCGGACACGCTCTGCGGACGGGCGACTGGGATGGGGACGGCAAGACCGACGTCCTGGCCATGAGCACAGCGGCCTCGCCGTCGTGTCGCATGCTGCTGAATCGGTCGCGTTAGGGCTGGCTGACGGAAGGGCTGGGACCGGCGGAAGGACTAGGCTGGCTGGCTGCCCCTGAGGGCTTCGGCCTGATAGTGCGCGCGCAAGGCGTCGATCATGTCCTGGATGTCGCCGTCCAAAAGCTTGGGCAGGTTGTGCTTGGTCAGGCCGATGCGGTGATCGGTAAGCCGATCCTGCGGGAAGTTGTACGTGCGGATCTTTTCCGAACGATCGCCGGACTTGACCTGGGCACGCCGGGCTTCACGCTCGGCGGTCTCTTGCTTTTCGGTTTCGATGTCCAAAAGCTTGCTGCGCAGGATGCGCATGGCCATCGATCGATTCTTGTGCTGCGACTTTTCCTGCTGGCAGCGCACGATGATGCCGCTGGGGATGTGCATGATCTGCACGGCCGAGTCAGTGGTGTTGACGGACTGACCACCGGGA
>JAYRFD010000575.1:0-2807 GCA_041908565.1 Polyangia bacterium
GAGCTAACGACGAAAAGCGTCTCGGCCCCGCCCCACAGCTGTTCCAGGACGGCCCCCACTTGCGTAGGTGGCGCGTCGCTGACCAGAAGCGGCACGATGCGCGGCTGCCCCAGCACTTCTTGCAAGAACGGCAGCTGAACTTCCAGGCTGTGCTCCGGCACGTGGGCCTGCGGACTGTCGTGGACGATCTGCGGATCCGCGCGATCTTGCCACGCGCGATCGACCTGCAGGCTGCCCAGAGGCGTCTCGAAACGCGCAAAGCCAGCGCCCGCCACCGTCGGGACGTACACGCGATGCGCAGGTCCCAGCAGGACCACGCGTTCGATCTGTCCACGCAGCGGCTGCAGCAGGCGATAGGCCGACGCGGCAATCGGCCCCGAATACACATAGCCGGCGTGCGGAACGATCAGCGCCTTTAGCCGCCCAGAAAACGCCAGGCCATCCTGCGCACGACCTGCGTTGCCGTCGACAGAAGCCGTGTCGGCAGCGGCCTGCAAGAGCTCGGCGACTTGTGCGCGCAGCGCTTCGCTGTCTCGCGGATAGAACATGCCCGCCACGGCGGGCCGACGGCTGTGCAGCGTGCTCATGCCTTTCAGGCTGGCGACTCGACACGCGCCGCGCAAGAGCCAGACTGCACGCTCGCATCAGCGCCCCCGTGTTGACACAAGCGATCTCCAGCCAAGCGCCGCGAGTTGTCGCACCCGTGTTCTGGCGTCCTTCTTCTGGCGCCGACCGTCGCGGGCCTACGGAATCGCCAAGCGCACGCTGCCCAGCTTGGTGTTGCCGAAGACGTACAGGTTGGGAAATTCCTTGGTCTGCAGAAGAGATCCCGAGCTACTCAGCGCGCTGACCCGCACGTGATAGTAGTCGGCGGGGACCGTCAGGCTCTGCGCCGCGTTTTGCACGCAGTCGTAGTCAAAGATGTACTTGGATCCGATCTCGAGCCGGATCTTGGACACGCCGACATCGGTGCAGCGCTCGGCGGGCGCAGCGATGGGATCGGGATAGCTGGCCTTGACCAGCACCCAAGAAAAAAGGACGGCGCCTGGCGCCTCTGCACGTCCACAGCCACTGCCAAAGAGGACCGTCGAAAGGCCCAGGCAGACCAAGGCCTTGGTCCACATCGTCTGTCGCGCACCGTGCGTCTGTTGGGTTCGCGTGTCTGTCTTCATCGCAAGCGTCTCCTGTTTCCAAGCCGGTTGGGCGTTGCAGCCTCTGGTCGTGTTTCGCATGAACCGTGGCGGGTCGGTCGGTCGCTTTATCAATCACTCAATCGCTCGGTCGGTCGCTCCATTGCTTTTGCCTTGTTCTACCTTGGCCCGACATCGACGAAGCAAGCCGCAGAGGCGGCGAATTCGCGGCGCATTATATATGCCGTTTTGCGATGAGAAGCCGCGATTAGGTGTGCTATCAAGCTCCGGCTTGAACGAGGTTCTGATCATCGGCGGTGGCCTGACGGGCCTGTCGACCGCTCTGCATCTGCAGCAGGCGCAGACGTCTGCCCATGAGCCCGATGCAGCGTCGGACGCCGGCTCCCAAGGACAGCCAAGCCGCCTGCCCTGGCGACTTTTCGAACAGGCCAGCCGCCCCGGTGGGCACGCTCGCACCGAAGCGACGCGCGGCTTCTATTTCGATAAGACCGGCCACTGGCTGCACCTGCGCGATCCCGGCATCAAGTCCCTGGTCGCCGACCTGTTCCCCGGGGACGATCCCAGTCGCGCGCTCTTGCCCGTCGCTCGCAAGGCCCGCATCTTCAGCCATGGATCGCTGATTCGATACCCGTTTCAGGCCAACCTGCATGGCCTGCCGCCCGCCGTCGTCAGCGAGTGTCTGTTGGGCTTCATCGCCGCGCATGACGCCCGCCAAAAAGCCGGCCAAAAGGGCCTGCCGCCCGTCGCTGATTTTGAAGCGTTCTGCTACCAGCAGTTCGGCGAGGGCATCGCCCGCCACTTCATGATCCCGTACAACGCCAAGCTGTGGGGTGTTCACCCGCGCGAGATCACGTCGGCCTGGTGCAGCCGCTTCGTGCCCATTCCGTCCATGGAACAGGTGGTGCGCGGCGCCGTCGGAGATCAGCCACCCGAGCTGGGCTACAACGCGCACTTTCTGTACCCCGCGCAAGGCGGTATCGAGACGCTGGTCCATCGCCTGCTGTCGCGCCTGCCCGCCGATCGTCTGGTGATGGGCGCCGGACTGGAAGAGATCCACCTTTCCCGTCGGCAAGCCGTCATCGGTGGAGAACGCCTGCCCTATCGCGCCCTGGTCGCCACCCTGCCCCTGCCCGAGCTATGCCGCCGCATCGTCGATCTGCCCGCCGAGCTAGCCAGCTGGGCCGAACGCCTGCGCTGCACGCCCGTGCGCTATCTGAACGTTGCGACGCGGGTGCCGCCGGTTGCCGACTATCACTGGCTGTACGTCCCCGAAGAAAAGTATCCGTTCTATCGCGTCGGCGTGTACACCAACGCCGTGCCATCGATGGCACCCGCCGGCTGCGGTTCGCTGTACGTCGAGCTATCCGAGCGCGGCCCCCTGCCCAGCCTGGACCGCCTGGTGCCGCAGGTGGCAAGCGCCTTGGTCGCGGCCGGGGTGCTGGGCAGCGTCGATGACATCCTGTTCGCCGAGCTTCGCGAGATCGAGTACGCCTACGTCGTCTTCGACCACGCGTATTACGACGCTCTGGCTGCCTTGCTGCCGTTTTTGGAAGCGCACGGCATCTTTCCGCGCGGCCGCTACGGCAGCTGGACGTATAACTCCATGGAAGACTGCATGATGCTGGGTCGGCAAGTCGCCGAGAAGCTGCTCGCCGA
>JAYRFD010000576.1:0-4600 GCA_041908565.1 Polyangia bacterium
GTCCGACCGCCTGACGGAAGCCTTAAAGAGCGACATCGCCGATATCAAGCAGTGCGGCGACCGCAAAGGCGGCTGCATCACCGCCGGTCTGTTCCTGAAGGAATTCGTCGGCGACACGCCCTGGGTTCACGTCGACATGGCCGGCCCCGTCAAGGCGACACAGGAAGCCGGACACCACGCCAAGGGTGCAACGGGCTTTGGCGTGGCCTCGATCGTGGAATTTCTTCTGCCTCGATCCTGAGCCGCCACATCGTCTGACTCTGACGATATAATCCTTGGGTTGCTCCCTCGAATCCAAGGAGATCGGCATGAGCCCGACCGCGTCTTCGCCTCGTCTTTCCCGCTTTTCTCCGCTGTTTTTGGCCGCTGCGCTATCGCTGTTTTCTGGCTGCTATCACGTTCACGTCGTGGTCCCCAACACCGTGCCGACCGACTTCCATCGTCAGTGGGTCAACGGCTGGCTGTGGGGAGCCGTCGGTGGCGGCGTCGATACCGCTCGCTTCTGCGGCGGTCGTCCAATCGCTCGGGTCGGGACCCATCGCTCGCTGGGCAACATGTTCGTTTCGTGGCTGACCTTCGGCATCTACTCGCCGTCGACGGTAACGGTCGCGTGTGGCGGTGGGGCGAACTACGTCGCGCCGGGCGGGTATCCGCAGCCCTACTATCCGGCGCCGCAGCCGCAGCCACCGGGCTATTACCAGCCTGCGCCGCCCCCGCGTCCGGTGTATCCGGCGCCGCAGCCGTACTAAGCGCAGCCGTCGCTGCCGTCTTTTTTTCATGAAGCACGGAAGGGGGGATGGCGTGATGTCCGTCGGCCCTCCTTGTCCGTCCTCCGCGTCGGTCAAGAGGGATTGCATGTCTGCGAAGCGATTCTCAGTGGTTCGATACGCAGTGCTGTCTGTGATGCTGTGTCTGTGCGCGTGCCCATCGGGTGGGCCGACGGGACAGACGCCAGCGACCAAGAACCCGGTGACGGATTCAGCCGATGCGACAGGCCTGGGCAAAAAAGCGCCTGTGCCTCGCGTGCCGGCGGAAAAGGCGCCGTCCGCCAGCCGCCGTTTGGGCGGCGATGTCGCGGGGGCGGATGCGCTGGTGGGTCGCGTACAAAGCTACTTCGCAGGTCAAGTGGGCCGGCGCGTCTATGTCCAGATCGACAAGCCGCTGTACAAGCCGGGCGAGACAGTCTGGGTGCGGACCTGGGATCTGACGGCGCGCAGCCTGACGGGTGCACCGGACAGCGTCGCTGGGATCAACATCGAACTGGTCAGCCCGCGCGGTGCCGTCGTCACCAAGCGGCGCGTGCAGCAGCAGAACGGCTTGGCCCAGACCGACTTTGAACTGGCCGAGGGCATCGAGGGCGGCGAGTACACGCTGCGCGCCACCAGCTTCGATGGCCAGCGCGGCGAACGACCGCTGATCGTGTCTACGTACGAAGCGCCGCGGCTGAAGATGAAGCTGGAATTCGTGCGCAAGGCCTATGGCGCTGGCGACGAAGTCACCGCCACCATCGAGGTCAAGCGCGCAACCGGCGAGCCTCTGCGCAATCACCCGCTTAGCGGGCTGGTCCGTCTGGACGGCCAGGATCTGCCGCGCGTCGCCCTGTCGACCAACGGCAATGGCGAAGGACTGGTGCGCTTTACGCTGCCCGGTCAGATCGAGTCGGGCGATGGTCTGCTGACCGTGCTGGCCGACGATGGCGGGCTGACTGAATCGGTGGCCAAGCGCATTCCCATCATCGTGCGCAAGCTGGCGTTTTCGCTGTTTCCCGAAGGCGGTCAGCTGATCGAAGGCCTGCCGGGCCGCGTGTATTTCGAGGCCAAGACTCCGCTGGGCAAGCCTGCCGATGTCAGCGGTCGCATCGTCGATGATCACGGTGCCGTGGTGGCTCGGTTCGAGAGCGTGCGCGATGGCCTGGGCCGCTTTGAATTCACGCCGTCGACGGGTCGCAGCTATCACGCCGAGATCGAAAAGCCGGTGGGCGTCACCGAGCACTATGCGCTGCCCTTGTCGGGCCGCGATGGCTGCGTGCTGCGCAGCTTCGATGACCTAGACGGTGAGCTTTCCGCGCTGCGCGTCGCCGTGCGCTGTAGCGAAGCTCGCAAGGTCGTGGTGGTTGGCATGCTGCGCGAAAACTTGCTGGATGCAGCGACGGTCCAGGTGCCGCGCAACGATCCCGCCATCGTGTATCTGCAGCCACAGGCCAAGGCCGGCGAAAGCAGCGATGTGGCCGACCGCCTGGCCCGCGCACAAGGCGTGGCGCGAGTGACCGTCTTCGACGACAAGATGAACCCCTTGGCGGAACGGCTGGTGTACCGCAACCGACGCAATCGGCTGCAGATCCAAGTCGAGCCGCATAAGAAGAGCTATTCGCCGCGCGACCAAGTGACGCTGGCCGTCCGCACCCGCGACAGCCAGGGCCAGGCCCTGCCGGCGACCTTGGCCCTGTCGGTGGTCGATGACACCGTGCTGTCGTTTGCCGACGACAAGACCGGCCACATGCTGTCGCGCCTGTATCTGGAGCCCGAGATTGCCGACAAAGTCGAAGAGCCGAACTTCTACTTCGACTTGACGGAGGCGAAGTCGGCCATGGCGCTGGACCTGCTGATGGGCACGCGGGGCTATCGCAAGTTCGAGTGGATGCAGGTGCTGGCTCCACCTCGGCCAGCGTCAGTGGCTACGACGGGTGCCCCGCCGACAGAGGGCGGAGACTTCGGCGGTCTGCAGAAGGGGCGTGTGGCCATGGCGCCCCCGCCGGCGCCGCCGGCTGCGATGCCACCGATGCCCGCCGATGACGCTGCGCCCATGGAAAAACAGCGAGCCGCAGGGCCGATGAAGCCGATGGCCAATCGACGACCGATGGGTCAGCGGATGCCGGCACCCCCGCCCATGGCTGAAGGCAAGGCTGGCAAGAAGGACATGGCGCCTGAAAAGCCGATGCCCCCGCCGATGGCGGAAGTCGCTGCGCAGGCCAAGGTGCCGCCGATGGCCGTGGTCGCTGACAAAAAGCGTGCCGTCGGGGCGGGCGAGATGGAAGAGGCCAAAGCGGCCCGGCCCGCGCGGGCGCTGCGGGCTCGCGATGCGCTGGCCAAAGAAGACCTGGATGAATGGGATGGACCGCGTGGCGAGCCGATGCCCGTCGAGGCGACGTGGGCTCCCGTTCGTGTGTTCCCGGCGCCGACCTATGCCGGGGACTACAGCGGCCCGCGCACCGACTTCCGCGAGACGATTGCCTGGCTGCCCGTCGTGCACACCGGAAAAGATGGCACCGGGACCGTGACGTTTTATCTGTCGGACGCCGTGACTTCGTTCCGCGTGATCAGCGAAGGCATCGGGGGTGGCGCGGCCGGGCGAGACGAGACGGTCCTGAAGTCGAACCTGCCGTTTAGCATGGCGGTCAAGCTGCCGACGGAAGTCAGTGCAGAGGACAAGATTCGCCTGCCGCTTGTGCTGAGCAACGAACGTGACAAGCCGCAGACCATCGAGCTGGAAGCGCGCTTTGGTGACCTGCTGGTGCTGGAACGTCCCGTCGAGCGCACCGGTGGCACGGTGCCCGCCAACGCGCGCGAGGCGCTATTTTATCCGCTGACCGTCAGCGGCAAGCAAGGAAAGACGGAGGTGCGCTTTGCCGCCAGCGCCGCCGGCCTGCGCGATGAATTTGTGCGTGAGCTTCGCGTGACGCCGCTTGGCTTTCCGCAGCAGATCAGCAAAAGCGGCCAAGTGCAGGGCAGCTTCCGTCACGAAGTCGACCTGGGGGCCGCCATGCCGGGGACCATCGACGGAGTCCTGAAGCTGTATCCATCGCCGGTGGCGACGATGATCTCGGGCTTGGATGGCATGCTGCAGCAGCCCAGCGGCTGCTTTGAACAGACGTCATCGACCAACTACCCGAACGTGATGATCCTCCGCTACCTCAAGCAGCAGAGCATCAACGACCCGCGCATCATGGAACGCGCCGCCAAGCTAATCGACGACGGCTACAAGCGCCTGGTGTCGTTTGAGACCAAAGAAAAAGGCTACGAGTGGTTCGGCGGCCTGCCCGCGCACGAAGCGCTGACGGCGTACGGCCTGCTGGAATTTCTGGACATGAAAGAGGTCTTCGATGTCGACGGCGAGATGGTGACGCGCACCACCGCCTGGCTGTCGGCTCGACGCGATGGCAAGGGCGGCTACAAGCGCGATCCCAAGTCGCTGGACAGCTTCGGCGCCGCGTCGCCCGAAGTCACCAACGCCTACATCACGTACAGCCTGACGGAAGCCAAGCAGGGCGGCCTGGATGCCGAGATCGAAGCCAGCGCTCGTCTGGGCAGCGAGACGCGCGATGCCTATCTGCTGTCGCTGGCCACCAACACGCTCTTGAACGTCGGGCGGGCGCAGGCCGGTCGCGATGCCGCCAAGCGCTTGGCCGATCTGCAAGAGCCCGACGGTGGCTTCACCAAGGCCGACCACAGCATCACGCGATCGACGGGATCGAACCTGCACATCGAGACGACGTCGCTAGCGGTCATGGCGCTGATCAAGGCCGGTGGCTTCGACGACAACGTCCGCAAAGCGGTCGAGTGGCTGACCAATCACCGCGGCGGCTTTGGCGCCTGGGGCGCGA
>JAYRFD010000577.1:0-2557 GCA_041908565.1 Polyangia bacterium
CGTATCCACCCGGTCTGCGCCCCGGCTTGACGTGCAGGCCATACGTTGCTGGGGTTGCGGTGCGGCCACGCGCCGCGCTTGCGGCCGGGATCGACTTGTCGACTTGCCGACCTGTCGACTTGTCAACCTGTGGACCTGCCGTCGGGCTTGCTTGCCCGGACGCGCGGACCGCCTAGCGCTTGCGGATGCCGCCTACCACCAGAGCGAACACGGCATCCACTTCCGAGGTCTTGGGGTTGCCATCTTTGACCACATCATCGGCCAGGACTTCGGCCCGCCAGCGCCCCGAAAGCGGCGCCGGGATGATGACGTTTTCGACGGTGTCGACGGTGTTCGAAGCTCCGCCAGGCTGCGAGGCATTGCCATCGCGCAGGCCGTTGTTGCCGTAGTACACGCGGCCATCCGGTGCGATCACGCGCAGCGACAAGTCATTGACGCGCGCCTGCGCAGCACCGACGGTACCCATCGGGTCGGTGAAGACCAGCGTCACGACTAGTTCTTCTTCATCGGGTCGCACTTCAAACAGGTAGCGCCGCTTGCCCAGCGGCTTGATGACGTCGGTCTCGTCGACCACCAGCGTCGACGCAGCGCGGCGATGCAGGCGCGCGACATCCGGCAGACCCCAGCCCTGCACGTTGCGATTGATGTCGCCGTTGGGCCCGCCCTGCAGCCAGTCGTAGCGCGATGCGGCGTTGATCATCAGGGCCTTGGCCGTCGCCATCTGCGGTCGGCTGGCAAACACATCGGTCCCCTTGCCGTGCCCCGGCCACACGCCTTCGTGCCACATCTGGAACAGCAGGCCGAAGTGGCCGGCGGTGATCGGCGTCGCGGCGCTGGTGCCGCCGAACATCGTATAGCTGCTGGTGTTGCTGCCCGATGTGGTGTCGATCGAGTCAAAGAAGTGCATCAGGTCGGGCTTGATGCGCCCGTCGGCGGCCGGCCCAGTGCTGCCGCTGCGACGCCAGGTATCGTCGCTGCGACCGGCGGTGTTGTTGTGTCGCGCGGCGCCGACCGACACGATGTTCTTGGCCCAGGCCTGCGGGCGGGACATCGGGCTGCCGGCGTTGCTCTGCGACTGCGTGCTGAGGATCGGGAACTTGAACAGGTAGTCATCGACCTCGGCCGACACCGTCGTGTAGCTGGTGGTCAGGCTGCTGCCGACGCTAGAGGTCTGAAACACCGCGCGCAGGCTGCCCATGGGATCGGTCAGCTCTTTGTTGATGTCGTAACGCGACTTGCCGCCGCCGAACTGCGCCGACTGCGTGTACAGGTAGAAGATGCCCTGGGCCGCCGGCAGAATGCCGCGGGCCGAGGCTCGCTTGCCCTGCGCGAAGTTGATGCCAAAGCAGCTTGAGCCATGCAGGCCGCCCGTCGTCGCGCCGGTGCTGTGGACGATCGGCGGACGGGCCCACTCTTGATGGTCTTGGCGGACCTCGGTGTCGAAGACCTCGCCGCGCACGCCTTGGCCGGTCCAGCCGGTCAGCTTTTCGACGGTGTTGGCGCCGCTGACCTCGCGCACGATGTCCATGTCTAGTTCGCCCGGGCCGCCCCAGCGATCGATGAACTGCACGGCGTCCTCGGTGACAATCGCCGCAAGCTGCGCCTGCGACAGCGTCGCTTCGATGCGCAGCCCACCGCCTTCGATCAGGTCGACCTGCCCGCCCAGCGCGCGCACGCGGTCGGCCAGCGCCTGCTGCCGATCGGCGCCGCCTTCGCCCAGCATGATCGAATAGCGCGCCGTCGCAAGCGGCGAGGCTTCACCGGCCAAGGCCTGCCGTAGCTCGCGCTGCAAGCGATAGGCGGGAAGGTAAGGACCGTGCCAGCGCACATAGGGCAGCGTCGACAGCTTGGCCTGCTGCGCGGGGGGAAGTTCCACCAAGAACGTGTGGTCGGAAAGGAAACGCAGGACCTTGCCGCCCAACGCTTCGATGGCCTGCGAAAACTGCGGCAGCGGGGTTGCGACAAACTGCACCAAGCGCAGCGATCCGCCCCCCGATTCCGGCAACACGGTGGTCAAAGCCGACGGTGGAGCATCGCGAAGCGGATCAAACTGAGCATCGGCCAAGCGGACCTTGTACTCGGTCGATCGGACGCGGCCCAGCACCTCGCGCCCGTCGCGGGTGTAGACGAAAAACGAAAGACGCGAGCCGTCGGGCTGTTCTTCCTGCCAGGTGTACAGCTCGATCGATGTGCCGCCACCACCGTCGGCGTCACCCACCGCGGCGGCATCTGCAGACAACACCAGGCGGCGCAGGGCGTGGACCGGCGCATCGGTGCGATGGAAGACCTGGCCCCCGCCGGTCAGAAGCGCGTACTGACCGCGATCGAGCAGATCCGATCCGGGCAGGACTTCGCCCATTGTCAGGCTGGCGTCCTGCGTCGGCAGCACGCGCAGGCTGGCCCCACCGTCGCTGGTCACATCCCCGCAGGCCGCGCCCAAAAGAGGCAGCGAAAGCCCCGCCACCAAAGCCACAGACTTCCAAACTCGTCGTCGCATGTGCAGTTCTCCCAGACAAAAGGCGTTGCGGTTACTTGACCACGCGGTACTTGCGCAGCA
>JAYRFD010000578.1:0-1896 GCA_041908565.1 Polyangia bacterium
AGCTGTCTTGGAACAGGCGCGTTAGTTCGTCCTGTTCGTAGGGCACGCTGGGCGCTTCGTATAGCTCGTCCAGCGTTAGCTGCGACAGGACGCGCTTGGCCGCGACGCGCTCGCGATCGCTGTGGGCACACAGTCCCGCTTGCACATCGCCGGATCGCAGGTCGTTGGCCTTGTTCATCACTTCCTTTATCGACGAGAAGTGGAACGTTCGACCGAACACACAGGCGCTAAGGCGAGAGCCCATAACCCCGATGGATACCGCGAACCGCGTCGCAAAAGAAGCCAGATTGTGCGGCAAATCGCCCATCGTCCAGACGTCTGGTGGCGCGCGCCAGAGCGCCACCGGACCATCGCGATGCGACCGACAGACCCCTTGTGCAGACCGCCGCCGGCTGTTTACAGTCGCGTTCGACGGAGCGACGCATTCATGCGAATTGCCTTTGCCATGCCGGCCTTCAACGAAGAGCCGCTGCTTGAAGAAACGGTGCGCGGCCTTTCCGGCCTGGTCGATGGGCTGGTCATTGTCAACGACGGCAGTCGCGACCGAACGGGGGCCATCGCCGACGCGTTAGCGGCTGAACTGCCGTGGGTGACGGCGCTGCACCACGAAAAAAACCAGGGCATCGGCGGCGCCGTGCTGACCGGCCTGCGCCACCTGCTTGCGCAAGGCGACTTCGATGCGCTGGGGATCATCAGTTCAGACAATCAGTGCGACCCGCGGCTTCTGCCGATCTTCCGTCGCATCTTGACCGAAAACGCCGACGTGCACGTGGCCAAGGGATCGCGCTTTCTGCATGTGGCCAGCCTGCATGCCATGCCGCGCTTTCGTTACTACGGCAACCGCGCGGTCAGCTTGGTCATGCAAGTGGTGCTGGGTTACTGGGGCATGAGCGACGTGCTGCACGGATACCTGCTGGCCCGAAGGCAGGTGTTCGCCGACATGGATCTGTCGCGCATCGCGGCCGGCTACGACCTGGAAAACACCATGATGGCGGAGTTCCGACGCCTGCGTTGCCAGTTCATGCTGGTGCCCAGCCCGTCGCGCTATGGCCGCGCCAAGTCGAGCATCGTGTACCGCACGCAGATCCCCAAGACCATCAGCAAGACGGCGGCGATTCTGTCGCATCGCCTGCAAAGCGGGCCACTGCTCGATCGCCTGACGCCCGCTTTGGGAGTGGCAGCCGGAGCGACGGCGGCCCTGGGCCTGCTTTCGCTTAGCCCGCGACGCCTGCTGGGATCCTTGGGGCTGGCCGCCGCGACGCTGGCCACGCTGAAGCTGACCTCGCCCCGCGTGCAGCGAGCACCACACGATTTGCTGGGCGACCTGGCCGATCCCGTCGATTGATTGATTAATTATTAATCGAAATTGGCGCCACTGAATTCAGTGTTTAATTGACTGTATTTGTTGATAAAATGAAAAATTGATTGACCAATTAGCTGGTTATGCACTGTGTTCCAAGGGGCGGGCGCTGGGTTCGGCGGGGGTGTTGCGGGGCGCGTGGCCGCCGGTTGACAGCCCGACCGCGGGCGTCTGGCTGATGCAGAGGCGCCGACGGTGCCTTTTCATCCGCCTGTGCAGGCTTGTCCCCTAAAATCTCATGCCTTGGGGAGCCGCCTTGTGCTCCCGGGGGAGGACCAATGCGTCGGATCGATGTTGTGCTGTGTGCATGTTTGTTTGCCGTAGGACTCGGCGGCGTCAGCTTGATGGGAGGCTCGGGCTGCAACGGCGAAGCGATTAGCTGTCCCGCTGGCCAAGTCGCCTGCGGATCGGTGTGCATCGCCAGCGGTACGGTGTGCCCAGGCGATGGCCAGCCAGACCAAGCCGTGGCCGAAGACCCGTCGCTGGCGACCTTGACGGCTACCGTCGGTCAGCTGAGCCCGGCCTTTAGCTCGTCG
>JAYRFD010000579.1:0-7975 GCA_041908565.1 Polyangia bacterium
CTTGGCCCGCAGCAGATCGAAAAATGCGCAGCAGATCTCGCGGCTCATCAAGCGGGGATCGCTGCGCCCTTGACGCAAGCGTGTGCTCTCGGTGTCTTCGAAGGGAACGCCGCACAGCTCACCGATGAATTCGGTAATGCGAAAGCGATCGGCCGCCGGCGTGCAGCGCTGGATGTGGGCGCCCAGCTTCTGGCGCTGCACATCGATCGGCTCGCTGGCCGAGATGTGACAAAGACGAAAGATCGCGCTGCTCAGCAGCCCGTATGGCGCGCCGGCCGATAGCGCCGTCAGCTGACCGACCCACACCTCGACCTCTTCCTGTCGACTGTGCAGGCGTCGAACGATCTCGTGACGAACGTGCGTCTTGCCGATGCCTTGCGGGCCTTTGATCAGCATCGCTTCGGCTTTGCTGTCATCGCGACAGCCGGCGAGCATCGCCTCGATCATGCTCAGCTCGGCGTCTCGGCCCAGGCACTGCGAAGACTCGCCGGGTCGCGTGCTGTCGTCGACATCGTGATCAGCGGTCTGCGCGACCAAGACGTTCTCACCAGCCAGCCCGCGCGACAGGACAAACAAGTGTTCCAGCAGACCGGCAGAGACATCGTCCAGCACGATGGCATCGACGAACGAGGTCCGACGCAGCAGATCTTCGGCGCCGCGGACCACGTCACCGCTCGGTTCTGACGAGTGGACCTCTCCGCAGCCGGTGGCCAAGGCCAAGCGCGCATCGGGCCAGCGCTCTTGCAGCTCTAACGCGGCCCGCGCGGCCTGCAGGGCCTGGTCGATGGCGTTGGCGGCGCCGCCGATGATGGCCAGCAGGCTGCCATCCCGACGCCATGTCACGCGCATGCCCAGCCGACGCAGCTCGTCCGCTAGCTCTTCGCGATAGGAACTGCTGACGTCCAGCTCTGCAGCCCCCAAGCCCGGCACCGCATGCTCGCCCGACGAGCCGCGAGGCATCGCCAGCACCACGCTCATCAGCTCCAGCTCCATGCTGCTTAGCTGTCGGCGCTGCGAGCGCTGCAGGGCCTCCTCGGGACTGGACACAAAGGTCGTGCTGCCCAAGATGCGCTCGACGGTCGACAACAGCGCACTGGCATCGTGCGGACGGCTGCCAGGCGCCTTCTGCAGCATGCTGTGCACCAGATCCGAGACGACTTCCGGAACATCGGGACGCACGCTGCGCAGCGCAACCGGCTCTTCAAACAGCACGCGCGCCAGCTGAGCAGCGACGTGCTCGGCGACAAACGGCGGCTGGCCGCAGATGCACTCGTACAGCACGCAGCCCAGCGCAAAGATGTCGGCAGCCGGGCCGATCACGCGATCGCCGCGCGCCTGCTCGGGCGCCATGTACTCTGGCGTGCCGATCACGTGTCCGGTCTGCGTCGCTGCGCCGCCGGCCCCGGCCAGCGGGTTCTGCATGCGTGCGATGCCAAAGTCCAGCAGGGTCACGCGTTCGACCGCGCCATGCCGCAGAAACAGGTTCGACGGCTTCAGGTCACGATGCACAATGCCGCGACGGTGAGCCAGGCTCAGCGCGTCCGCAACCCGACGCACCAAGAGCAGGCTGTCGCGCACCGACAGCGGTCCGCGCAGCAGACGCTGCGCAAGATCCTCGCCCTCCAGCCACTCCATCGCCAGATACAGATACCCAGCCGGCGTGTGCCCGTGCGCGACGTAGGACACCACCCCGGGATGCTGCAGCAGCGCCAGCAGGTTGGCCTCGCGCACGAAGCGCTCCATCTCGTTGGGATTCAGGCCGCGCGTGCTGGCTAGCTTGACCGCCACCGTCGCACCGCTGTGACGATCCAGCGCGCGGTACACCGTCCCCATACCGCCGCTGCCCGCCAAGGCCACAAGCTCAAATCGACCGCCGATCAGCTGACCGACCAGTGGCCCACCGGTGTTTCCAGCGGCCCCGCTTTGGGCCGAACCCACGTCGGTGTGCGGCCCCGGCGATGACTCCTTGGCTGCTTTGCGCTCGTCTTTCATTGCGACGGTCTCATGGCCGGTGTCCTGGGAAGTTCGCGCAGCAACCGACAAAGGCCCCCGGTCCCGCTTGGTTATGGGGAATCATTGTATTTCAGATTGCAAATTAGTAACCCTAGAACGCGGAGGTTCCCGGCATGTCGAACCCGTCACGACGTTCCCTTCTTCGCGCGCTGCCTCTGCTGCCATTTGCCAGCTTGCTCGTCGCTGAAAGCGAGGCCTTGGCTTCGCACTATCCCGCGCAGCTGTGCAATAGCTGTGGCTTCGGCAGCAAGAAAGACAACTGCGTCCGCTGCAACCGCTGGGTCGGCAGCACGCGACATCCCGCCCGTCTATGCAGCTCGCACGGCTTTGGCAGCAAGAAAGACAACTGCGTCCGCTGCGGCAAGTGGGTTGGCTCGCACCATCAGCTTGCGTACCTGTGCGGCAGCTGTGGCTTCGGCAGCAAGAAGGAAAACTGCGTCGTCTGCGGTCGCTGGGCGTCGTAGTCCGCGCCGCCCCTCGGCTATTGCCCGACGCTGGGCAGCGAATTCCAGCGTCGAGCGCGGTCAAGCATGTCTTCAGCATCCAGCCGCTTGGCACCGGCCTTGGCGCGACTGCGTAGCTCGGTGAAGAACTGCACGGCTTCTTCGGCCCGATTCGAAAGCAGCGCCGCTTGCCCCCGCAAAAGCAGCGCCTGATCGACAAAGCGCTCGTCGGGCAGGCCGGCTGCGATGGCCAGACCCAGCTCGGCCTGAGCTTCGTCGTACGCGCCGCGTTCGTACAGCAAGCGCCCCAAGATGTAGTGCGGCAGGCCCAGATCGGGCTGCGCCATCACCGCATCGCGCAGCACGTACACGGCCAACGCATCACCGCGACCATCCGTCGGGCGCAGGCGACTCTTGCGCGACGCGATCGGCTCGCCAATGAGGACTCGCAGTACCGCATCGCGCACGATCGGCGATACGGCGGGCGCATCCGGCGCGGGGCCTGGCTCGGTGCTTAGCACCGCCAGCTTGGCGGCGATCTGTCGGCTGGCACCTTCGCCATCTGGCAGTGCCGCGGCTTGGCGAAAGCGCGCCCGCGCCGCATCCAAGTCACCGCGCAGCACCGCCAAGTCCCCCAGACGCGCCGCCGCCCGCGATTCCAAGACCGAAGTCCGCCGAGGGTGAACCAGCAGAGCTTCCGCCGCTTGCGTGGCCTCGTCGAAGCGCTCGGCGCTCAGCAGGTATTCCAGGCGCTCGGCCTGGTGCTGTGGTTCCTCGGGATCGTCCTGGCACACGGTCGTCACAAGCTGCAGCGCCCGATCGACATCACCGCTGGCTGCCGCTTGCCGGGCCTGCTGCTTGCGTGTCGCCAGTGCGTGCGCACAGACCTTGTGGAAGACGGCGGGTCGGCGCAGGCGATCGTGGGCGACGTCTCGTTCGCTGGCTTGCAGCGGCTGCTGGTCGACAAACGCGCGCCAGTCCCGTTCCAGCTGCGCAAACGGCACGCCGAAGGCCGCCGCAAAGTCCGTCGGAGTCCCGCCTTTGCGATACGCAGAAAGCAGCGGCGCAGGACCCCGGCGCGTCAAAAGAAAGCGACAAAACGAACCGGCCAGCACATAGGCCCGACTGGCCGGCAGGCGATAAAAGCCCAGGCCAAACACGGCCGAAAGTGGAGGTTCCAGCCCAGCTTGCCGCATGGCCCGCACGGTCTGATGCGCATCCAGATCGCCGCTGGCTCGCCAGTCAGCAGCGACGGCAATTCCTTCGATCAAGCCAGGCTGCGGCACGCCATAATGAGTCGCCAAGCGCAGCACACGATCGCCCGCCGCCCCCGCAAAGATGTGCGCTAGCTCGTGACGCAGCACCGGATGCGGCCAGCCTTCGTGGTGCAGATAGATCTCGCGCCGCCAGGGCTTGGCGATGTACGTCCAGCCGGCCCCCATCTGCGCGCGCTTGTCTTCCATCGAATCGAACAGGTAGCTGACGACGCGCGGCTCGCCTGCGCTGGCCGAAGGCGCCATCCCCAGCAGGCGCAGCAGCCACGGAACATGCCACTTGGGCTCGACGCCCAGCGCTTCGTGAAGCTGGGCATAGCGAAGCTCGTGCTCGCGAGCCAAAAGCCGGATGTCGCGCGCCACAGGCCCGCCCGGCCGATAGCGCAGGATGAAGTGCGGCGTGCGTAGCTCTGACGGCAGATGGCGCTGCAGGGCCGCCACATCGCCGCGACAGCCCAGCCGCGATGCCGATGCAAACAGCAGCACAGACAGTCCGCAGAAAAGCAGGCTGGCCAGCAGCAGGGGCAAGCGCGGACCGCCGTCGTCGCCGCCATACCGACCCAAGCGGGCCGATCGCCCCGTCGCGCCTTGCACGCGCAGGCTCAGGGTCTCGCCATCCAGAAGCAGCGCAGCGACCAGCAGCCCGGCCAGCACAACGGTCCCATGCAGCGCGCGGGCCGCCAGAAACGCCGACGAGATCGCCAGGTCTTCGTCGTACAGAGCGCCCGGGTAATAGCCAAAGAAGGGATCGAACGAAAAGATGGCCGGCGCGGCCGCAAAACGCCAAAGCGACCACAAAAGCGACGCGAACAAGATCAGATAGCCGACGATGTACGCCCGTCGTCCGGTGCCAGTCACAAGGCCGGCCAGCACGCCGACGCACACGCCGCAGGCCGCCGAGCACAGCGGCATCATCGCGAAGAACGAAAGACCGGCCGCGATGCTGCAGTTGCGCACGCGCAGGCCGTTTAGCAGCAGCAAGCAAAGCGGCACCAGCAGCAGCGCGATGACGCCCAATAAAGCGCGCAGGTACAGCACGATCACCGTCGCAAAGGGCGCAGCGGCGGCGTCCTCTGCCCGAATCTGTCCGGCCCCTTGCAGCGCCCGTCGACCGGCCCGCCCCGACGGAGGAGAGCCCGACTTGACCGACCGGCCTGGACCGCGACCGCCGCGACCGCGCAGCACCGATCGCACGCCTTGCCGCACCCCTGCAATCGACGCCAGAGCAGCCAAGACCAGCGACGATTCATACCCCAGCACATTGAACAGAGGCACCACGCACAGCACCAGGCCCGCGATCAAGAAGACCGCTGCCCACAGCCAGCTTGCCAAGGACGCAGCGCCCGCCACGCTGCCGGCGCTGCGGCCGGTCCGCCCTTGTCGGGAACTCCTGCCGTTGTCCGCACCCGATGATGAATCCGCGCCTGATCCCGATGCTGGGGACGTTGACTTCATTGCGCGGCGCAGTTTAGCCTGCGTGTTCACGGTCGTATAGATGGCAGAGACCTCTTCCACGTCGTCGTCTTCAGCCCCGGCTTCACAGGCGGGCGCTGCATCTTCTGGTGGCGCCCTGCGCTTCATGCGCTTTATGGCCCCCAACCTGGTCACCGCGGGCTCGATCGTCTGCGCGGTCTTCAGCGTGCAGGCCGCGCTGCGCGGCGACTTGGTCGGCGCCTGCTTTTGGATCCTGTACTCGACCATCACCGACAAGTTCGACGGGCTGGTGGCACGAGCGCTGAAAGCCAGCACGCCGCTGGGTGTGCAGATGGACTCGCTGGCCGATCTGCTGAACTACGGCTTTATGCCCGCCGCGCTGGTCTATGCCTGGTTCACCAATCAGCCCGCATCGGGCTGGAGCAGCGGACCCGCCCTTCTGCTCTTGCGCGCCATCTGCGTGTTCTACGCCGTCGCGGCCGCCTTCCGCTTGGCTCGCTTCAACGTCAGCGCCGGCAATCCCGACTTCTTCTTCGGCACACCCACCACGTTCGCTGGCGGCATGATGGCGTCGCTGTTGCTTTGCGCCATGAAGTACGGCGATCCCGCCTGGAGCCACAACATCGACTTCCCCGGCCTCCGTCCCTTGGGCGCGGCGCGGCTGGATGCCTGGGTGGCGTACCTGCCCTGGATGCTGCTGTTCTTTTCGTGGTCGATGCTCAGCGGCTGGCGCGTTCCCAAGGGCGGCCGGATCAAGAACCGCTTCGTCAACCTGTACATCAGCGGGCTGGTGATTGTCGGCTGGCTGTTCAGCGTAGTCCGCTGGCTGCCAGAGCTTGTGGTGTTCGGCGGCGTGCAGTTCCTGCTGTGGGCGGTGTACGCACACTTCTTCCAGACGCCCAAGGAACGACCCGAGCCGATGTTCCCGGCCTAGCAGCGACGATCGATCGAACGCCGCCAGCGCCGCCGGCCTGGCGATCCGGTCGACTGCAGGGGGTCGCGCGGCCCGATCTGCGCGGGATCGCAAAAGCCATGCGTTGACCGCCTCAGCGCGTCGTGCGAAATTTTATTGTAAGGCCACGTACTTTTTGCCCTGATCGGCTGAAGCGTATGGCCTGACAATCCATGCCCCCACGCACACCCCACCGAATCGATCGCAACTGGACTCCGCCCGAGACGTTCGACGAGTATCGACTGCTCTGCCCGCTGTCCGAGGGAGGCATGGGCAAGGTGTACCTGGGGCATGACTCGCTGCTCGATCGTCCCGTCGCAATCAAGTTCATCCACGCGATCGGCAACGACGACACGGGCGCGCACGTCCGCGAGCAGATTCTGAACGAAGCGCGAGCCGCCGCTCGCCTGCAGCATCCCAACGTCGTCACGATCTATCGCGTCAGTGAAATCGACGCCCATCCGATCATCATTTCGGAGTTCGTGCGCGGGAAGAACCTGGACGCCATCGACAAGCCGATGCCGTGGGCCAAGGTCCTGGACATCGGCCTGGGCGTCGCCCGCGGTCTGGCCGCTGCGCACCGTCGTGGCGTCCTGCACCTGGACATCAAGCCCGGCAACGTCATCGTGCAGAACGATGGCGAGGTGAAGCTTCTCGACTTCGGGCTGGCGAAGCTGTTGGATCTGGGCATTGGCCTGGGTGGGGCCGAGCTGAATTCTGACGAGATTCGCCGAAGCTCGGCCGCGACGCCGGAGGTCGTGGCGCCGACCATGGACTTTTCGGGCGAGCAAGCCGCCATGCTGCTGTCGAGCGCGCCCGTGCAGACGCTGGCCCGCGGCATCGCCATCGACGAACGCACGGCTCGCGGCGAAAGTCCCGGCAAGGTCACGCTGAACCCATCGCAGCCGCACATCCCAAGCTCGGTGCGCGCCGACTACGAAGCCCTGCTGAAAAGCAAGGCGGCTACGCCCAAGCCTGGTCAGCTGGCCAAGGCCACCGAGACGCCCAGGCCCCCGGCACCCGCACCGACGGCAGAACAGGAAAACTCTGCGGACCTGCTGCCGGTCGCCGGTGACTCGTCGGACAGCGGAGCCGTCACGTCCGAGCTGCCACGCTTGCCGATGCAGGCCACGCCGCCGGCCGGTATGCCGCCGCTGTCGAACGGCATGATCTCGTCGCTGGCTTGGTCTTTACCGGCGGTCAGTACCGCCAATCGCATCGCCGGCACGCCGCTTTACATGGCGCCCGAGATCTGGCGAGGCGAGCCCGGTACGCGACGGGCCGATATCTATGCCACCGGCGTTCTGCTGTACGAGCTGTGCACGGGGTCGCCACCGTTTGCCGACGTGGCACTGCAAGAGCTGCCGCAGATCGTAAACCAGCGCGATGCCATCCCCCTGTACAGCGTGGCACCGTCGGTGGATCCGCGCTTGGCGGCCATCATCGATCGCTGCCTGCGCCGTGATCCGGCCCAGCGCTTCGCGTCCGGCGATGAGCTGCGCGAAGCCCTGGAACAGCTGCGCCCGAACCAGAAAACGGAAGCGCTGCCCGAAGGCAATCCCTATCGCGGTCTTTTGGCCTTCGAAGCCGAGCACCGCGGTCTGTTCTTTGGTCGCAAGGCCGAAGTCGGCACGATCCTGGAACGCCTGCGCACCGATCCGTTTGTGCTGGTCGTCGCCGATTCGGGCATCGGCAAGTCGTCGCTGTGTCGCGCCGGCGTGCTGCCCCACGTGACCGATGGCGCCCTGGGTGGCGGCCGCAGCTGGGTCGTGCGTTCGATGGTCCCCGGCAAGCGGCCGTTGACTGCGCTGTGCAACGAGCTGGCTCCGCTTTTGAAAATGACCGAGGAGGCGCTGGCC
>JAYRFD010000580.1:0-5511 GCA_041908565.1 Polyangia bacterium
TCACGTTGTAGCGGTCGCACTGATAGCCATCGACGCAGTCCGTCCAGTACTTGCAGGCCTGGCCATCTGCGATCGGTGTCAGGCTCTGCTGGAAGCAGACGTTGCCTTTGAACTTGTCACCCACCGGCGACGGATTGCCCTGCGCATCCAGCGCGGTGTCCAGGAAGACACACTGCTGCGCGGGCGCTGGGCTGCCTGCGCGATCGTCGTTGGGACAGGTCGACTTTCCGACGTAGCACTGCGAATGGCAGATGCCGCCGTGATCGCTCTCGTAAGCGACGCGGATGCAGCCGCCCAGGTACTTGTTGGCGCCGTATTCGCAGACGCCGTCGCTTGACGTGGGGTTGCAGTCGAAGTTGGCGTTCGGGAAACACAGACCACCGGCCTCGCCATCGTAGGCGCAGGAATAACCGGGCTTGCGACAGCGCGTGGCGCTGCTGCACTTCGACATGCAGTACTTCTTGCTGCTGCCTGGCAGGCTCACGCACTTCGCGCTGCCGCAGTCCGCGTCCGCGGTGCACTCGCGCGAACAGTAGCCGCCAGGAGTCGACACCAGCTTGGGCATGTTCAGCAGGGTTGTCGTCCAGCACACCGCCGCCCCGCCCGAGCCTTCCGTGCAGTCGGTGGCGGTTGTACAGGGCGCCCCGATGCAGCCATTGCCCGAGCACAGGTTGGGATCTTCCGTCCCACCCATGTCGCTCCCACCGTCGGTGTTGTTGTTTGTCTTGCCGCCGCAGAACGAAAGGGTGCTCACGCCGACGGCAAGGACAGCGGACAGCATTAGGCTCGAAAATAAGTGCAAGCTACGGCTCATGGATCGCTTCCTCCCCCGCTGAGACCGGCGACTTCCGTCCGCGAGCAGCCCAGCATCGACCTGGCGCGCCACCCTGGACAGTCAGCGGTCTGCAGACTGTTGATAGCTGGTCATCATATCGCGTTTCGGTTCCAGATTGGCCCCTAGGCCGCTCCAGCAATCCGAATGTGTGCGGGCCTGGGGAAAAGGCGGCACCGTAGCTTCTGTCCCTTTTGCTCGCTTCGTGGTTTTGCCCGCAGTTCAGGCGCGGCTGCCCAGCAAAGTGTGCGAACATAAGGTTCCCCTGGGGTTGCCTCGCATCGCGGGCGCAAGCCAGGGCAGACGACTGCCGTGATGTACACAGACGCTGCAACTGTTCGCTCGCTGCCTGTGGCCAGCCCCGCCGGTCCCGACCAAGTCGCGGAGTCCGGATGCTGGTAGTCGTCGTCCGATCCAAGACCTCAAGCGGTCAAGAGACCAGCACGTTCGAGTACGACCAGCCGGTCATCACCATCGGACGCGCCGAGGTCAACGACATCGTACTTCCGACACCCAAGGTGTCTAAACGGCACGCCAAGTTGGAAGTCACGCCGCATGGCCTGGTGCTCACAGATCTCAAGAGCACAAATGGCACCTACCTAAACGGCCGCAAAGTCATGGCAGCCGTTTTGGTGGGCGAAGGCGACAACGTCCATGTCGGCGAATTCGCGATCGAAGTGAAGTCGGCGACCGGCATGCCCAGCAAAGCAGGCGGCAAGTCTGGACAGCCTGGCTTCACTCCACTTGCGCAAGCCAGCGCCGATACCGAACCCAACGAACAAAATCAGAGCACCGGCGAAGAGACGAGCACTCGACGCGGCGCAGCCTACCGCATGAGCTGGCTGGACGACTGGGCGACCCCCAGCAGCCAGCGCAGCGCCGGAAGCTCAAGTTCCAATCCCAGCCGTCGCAGCAGTCGAAGCGTGACCCTGCTTGAAGGACATCGCCGCGAAAGCAGCATGACTTTCAACCTGCAGGCCAGCATGCCCGGCCTCATCTCGGTGGGGCAGCATGTCTCGCTTCGCGTGTGGGCCGACGCGCGCATGAACGCGAAGGAAGCGCAGAGCGGCCGACTGCGCTTGTCGTCCGCGCTGGAAGTCAGCCTGAGCTTGCCCGACGGAAAAATCGAGGCACCGCACTGCGATCACGGCATGTTGCAGGTGGTAAACGGCGGCCAATCAGCCGAGATGGTCGTGTCCTTGCGAGCCCGCGATGTCGGTCCCGCTCGCATCGAGCTTGCGATCTGCCATCGCGGTGCACGCATCGCCACCGTGACCTTGCGTCCCGAAGTCCGCGCGATGAGCCTGGCCGAGCTTGGCGAGCTTTCTCCGCACAGCGAGATCCAGGTATCTACGCCGCTGGAATCGGTGCTGCCGGCCTGCGGACCGCAGGTCATGCTGCGCCTGCGCGAGTTCGGCCCGCTGTCTGCACCACCGGAAAACGGCGCTCCGACCGGCCCGCTGCTGGCGGAAACGCAGCCGTCGATCTCGGGCTCGCACAATCCTGAAAATGCGCGGCGCCGACGCCTGAAGGTCGATCTGTGCTTGATGCACGAAGAGACCTCGGAAATCGTCGCCAGTGGTGAAGTGCCGCTGGAAGTTCCGCTGGCCGAGCGCCTGCGAACCTTCATGGCCAGTCAAGAGGTCGAGCGGATCGGCAGCGTCACCGATAGCGCGCGCGAATCCGCGCTGCAGGCTGTGGGCGAATCACTGGCCGGCATGCTGCTTCCAGCCTCGGTGCGCGAAGCGCTGGGTGCCTTGGCTCCCGGGTCGTGGCTGATGATCGACAGTGCCGAGACCTGGATTCCATGGGAGCTTGTGCGCGTCAGCCGCGGCTTGACCAGCCACTACTTGGGTGAACGCTTCGCGCTTACGCGCAGCGGCGCCGGCAGCCACACCGCACGCTTTGCCACCATGCCCTGCGTGCTGGTCACTCCGCCCGGCGGCGAAGCGCTGGTCCGACGCGAACAGCAAGCCCTGGCGTCCTTGGATGTGCGCCTGCGACAAGTCAACCGCCTGATGGATGCGCTTCCCTTGCTGTCGCAGCCCGGCATGGCGGCTTGGCACATCTCCGGCCACGGTGGCTTCGATCGCGCCGATCGCAGCGGAGCCAGCCTGCGCCTGGAAGAAGGCGTGCTGTCGCCGGTGCAGGTCATGCCCGCTGCGCGCTTCCGCAAGTCGGGGCAGACGCCGCCCTTCCAAGGCAGCTTCATCTTCATCGCGGTCAGCGAGCCGACTGTGCCGCAGGCACCGCTCGCCCCCGCCGGCACTTCGCAGTGGGTCGAGCGCTTCCTGGCCGCTGGTGCCGGCGCCGTGGTGGCCACGACCTTCCCACTGTCATCCGCCAAGTGCGCGCAGTTCGCCGAGACGTTCTATCGCGCCTGGAGCAGCAACCGCCCCTTGGCAATCGCCGCAGCCGAAGCGCGCGAAGCCATCCGCGCCGAGGGCGATCCTGCGTGGCTGGCCTTTGCGATCTACGGCTTGCCGGGCGCTCGACTCGGCAGCCTGTAACGCCGGCCCAGCCGCGGGCTACTTGCCGCCGTAGCGCTGTTCCATCTGCTTGCGGATCTCTTCGAACTGCGTGTCCTGACCGCCGTGGAACCAGGCGTGCTCCGGTCGCGCCATGATCCCTTCGACCACAGTCGACGCGGCATCGGCGGCCTGCGCCTTGCCCGCTTCGCGCGCCTTCTTCACGATCTCGCGCACCTGCGGGATGAAGTGCATGTACCAGCGGTCGGCCACTTCGTACATGCCGTGCCAGTGCGTGTAGTCCGGCGCCATCATGCTGGCACCGTGGCGAGCCCGACGTCCTTCGTGGTGCCACAGATAGAACCACGTCCATTCGACTTCTTCGTCGAACTGCGTCTTGCTGATCAGGCCCTGCTTGTACAGCTCGTCCATGATCGACTGGCCGGGCTTGCCGAACTTCTCGTTGTACAGCACGACCAGCTCGTCATACTGCGTGTAGAACGCGTTGACGTAGTCCGGCGAGTGGCAGTGCCCACAGACGTCCTTCATGCGTCGTCGCTTCTGTTCCCAGGAATCGGCGGTTAGCGCCTTGCGCTTCTCGGGATTCGCTTCGCTGACGATGCGGTGCTGCGCATCGGTGTCTAGCAGCTTCGATACCGGCGGCCGGTTGGTCCAGCTGATGCGCTCGCCGGGATCGTGCGTGACCTTGCCGCCGTTGCGCAGGTTGCCGCCCATGTGACAGGTCGCGCAGGTCGGCGCCGCGCTGTAGTCCTGACCCAGTACCCAGCTCTTGCTGTCCAGGTTCATGCGCGATGTCAGATCGCGATATGCGATGCCGTGCTTGCTCTCGTTGTAGATCTCTTCCTGCGGATGGTCGGGGCCCAGGTGGCACTTGCCACAGTTTTCCGGCTGCCGCGCCCGTCGCGGGCTGAAGTCGTGACGAGAATGACAGGCGCTGCACGCCCCGCGCGATCCGTCCAAGTTCAAGCGACCGATGCCAGTGTTCGGCCACGTCGACTCATGCAGAATCGGCTTCCCTTCCGGGGTCCGCTGCACGCCGGCCAGGACCGCCGTGTTGGTCGGGCGACCGTTCGCGTCGGGCTTCAGATCGTCCAGCGTGATGCGCTGACCATCGCGGCCCTTCAGCGCCACCTTGGCGCCGTGGCACTGCTGGCAGCCGCTGGCGGCCGACGCCATGCCATTTACCGTCTGGATATCGCCGCGCCCCGCCGTCGGTGCATGCGGACTGAACATGCCACGGTGCCCTTCAACGGTCTCTGCCAGATAGTTGTCCAAGGATGCCAGGATGTTGCCCGCCGCCGAGTGATGGCTGTGCGTGAACTCCTCAAACTCGCGCGGGTGACAGGCCGAGCAGTCGCGCGGCGTCACCACCGTCGCGATTACCGCGCCTTCATGCTCAATCGCATCGGCATCGGCGCGATCGGCCTTGTGGCAGTCCAGACAGCCCACCCCTTTTTGCGAGTGCGTGCTGTAGCGCCAGTGCTCGACGATGTTGGGAGTCTTTTCCTGGTGACACGACACACAGCGCGCCGAGCCTTCCGGCACGACGACGTGCGCCTGCGCTCGATCTCCGGACTCCTGTTTCTTGCGCAGCACTTCCATGTACTGCACCAGCAAGAGGGACCCCAGGAAGGCCAGGCCCAAGACGATGATGACGATCTGTTTCGCCCGCAGAGACATGATGAAGGCGACTCCTTTTTAGTGCGCGACCAGAGCTTCCCAGACCGTAAGCCCCAGGATTACCAGCACCGCGATCAAACCGATGACTACGCTGACCTCGCTGCCGGGTCGGCGCCGACGAATCCAGCCGTCCACGAACGGCCAGACCAACATCAAAAAGACGATGAAGCCCATGCTAAGCACGGCCACCGTCGCAGGAAACAGCTTCAGCCAGCGGAACGCGACATAGAAGTACCACTCTGGCTTGATCACTTCCGGCGTGGTCAGCGGATCTGCCATCGGTCCCATCGATGCCGGCAAAACCAGCGCCAGGGTCGATAGGACGATCATCAGCAGCAGGCCGACGATGATTTCGGAATATAGGTGATCGGGAACAAAGGGGAAGTGTTTCTTGGGCGCGGTGTCGTCGGCAAAGCGAAGCTCTGTCACGCCGTGCAGGCGCACCATGGCGATGTGCAGAAACAACAGAGCGACCATGGTCGCTGGCATTAGCGCCGCATGAATCACAAA
>JAYRFD010000581.1:0-3881 GCA_041908565.1 Polyangia bacterium
CGCGGCTTCGCAGTCGTCGCCGACGAAATCAAGGATCTGGCCCGCCGCACCGCCATTTCTGCTGGCAGTATCGACACCCTGATCCAAGCAGTCGCCGAAGGCGCCCACGCGGCTCGCCGCGCCGCCGTCGCCGGTGCCGATGCCGTCGAGACAGGGGCCACGCAGGCATCTGAAGCCGCGCGCGCCATGACCGACATCTTGAACCGCCTGCGCAACTCGGCCGCGATGGCCAAGTCGATCGCAGCAGCGACGGAAGAACAGACCCGCAGCTCGGGCTATGTCACACGTTCGATCCAGGAAGTGCAGGGCCACGTCAACGACATCTCGACCAAGGCGGTTGAACAGCAGCGACGGACCGAGTACCTGCAGCGCCAGTCGACGCGCATGCGCGAGCTCGTCGAGTCGCTAAGCAAAACCTCGCGCGAGCTGCGCGACGGCATGGTCAACACGTCGGACACGCTGCTGCGCGTGGTCCGCACGCTGGAAGACTTGAGCAACAGCCATCGCAATCGCTTGAGTGAAGGCGAGCGTGTGCGCGCGATGCTGGAAGTGCTGCGCCGCGTCGCCACCGGACACCGCGATCAGATCAGTGCCTTCGATCGCGCGGTCACCGAGCTTCAGCTTCAGGCCATGAACCTGCGCAATGAGCTTGCCCGCATCGCCTAGCCCCGCCCGCATCGCCTAGCCCCGCCCGCATCGCGTACTCCCACCTGCATTGGCTTTCTCCGTCGATATCGCGTAGTCCCGCCCGCATCGCGTACTCCCAGCAGCACCGGCTTTCTCTGTCGATATCGCGTAGTCCTGTCGATATCGCGTGGCCGCGTCCGCATCGCGCAGATTCCGATCCGTCCTTGCCGCTTGTCTTCCGGCGACGGGCGTCCGGTTTTTTTTCCTCGCCGACGTTCCGCCGTACACTTTTCGGCAATGCGCACTCTCAAGCGAACTCTGTGTGGACTGTTGCTGGTTTCGGTCGCGATGCCGCTGTGGTCGGGCTGCAAGGAAGAACAGCCCGTGCCGCCGCCTCCGTCGACCGCGACGGGCCCTGCGGGGGGGCCGACCAACCCGCCGGTGGTTGAAAAGCCGACGCAGCCTGACAAAACCGCGCCTGCTGCGCCCAAGGCTCCCGTCGGTATGCAGAGTCCGTTTTCGCACCTTTCGAACGAAGCGCTGACCGCGTCGAACCGCGGCTGGGCGGCGCTGAAGGTCAAGAAGTACGAAGACGCAGCGACGGCCTTTCTGGATGTCGCGGCGCAGCTTCCGGACTACTTGAACGCGCGGTATCAGGCGGCTCGTGCGCTGGTTTTGGCCGGCAAGATGGCTGAAGCGAGGGCCCAGTTTGAAGATCTTCTGCGTCGGAATTACCCCGGCTTCGTCGACCGTCCCAGCAAGCAGAAGGAACTGGCTCCGTTCCGCGGCTCGCCAGAATGGGCGACGTATCAGCAAGCCGAAGGACGCATCCGAAGCGACTACGCCGACGGACTGTCCCAGGGCTTGGTGCTGGTGGCGCGGTCGGGGGCTGTGGACGCGCCAGTGTTCGCCGCGGGCAGGATCGCGGGTCAGCAAGAAGCGAAGCTCGACTGGAAGCAAGAGGCGTATCACTACGACGTGGCCAGCGGCCGCTTTCGACCGCTTTCCGCGACCGATGGTCATGTGCTGGCGGCGCTGCGATCTTCCGACGGCAAGCGGCTGGTCTATGTCACGGCGGAACGCTTGGGGCGTCTGGAAAAGGACGCGGCAGATCCCAGCAAGGCCAAGACCTGGTTCGTCGAGCCGCAGCTTTGGTTCATCGACTTGGTCAACTTGGACGTCGCCGGCCCGATCAAGCTGACTGGGGGCTATGAAGAGCTGACGATCGGCTTCGGCAAAAGCGGTACGCCGCTGCTTGCCATCGCGGGATTCGTCGCGGGCACGGGCGAAGGCAGCGCGGCGGGCACCTATGAAATGGACACCGCTCGTACCGGGCTGACCAAGGCCGCCAGCGATCCCGACCTGGCGGGTGAGCGCGTCACCATCCGTCCGGATCGTCTGCAGGTAAGCGAGCAGCCGGCCCCGGCCAACGTCACGCTGGCCGACGATCGACACAGCCTGCGCCTTGGCCAAAGTGGATCGGTCATCACGTCGGCGCGCACTCTGTCACCGACGGCCTTGGCATGGTCGCCAGCCCAGAGCCTGTTCGCCTATGCCGGTCAGCTGGACACCTGCGCCGCCCTGCGCGACGAGAAAGCCAAGGGCGCGCAGAACGAGCTATTCGTCTACGAAGTGGAAAAGAAAAGCGCGGCGCGCATCGACAGTGGGGCCAGCGGGTTTGCCCTGCAGTGGCTCAGCGACACGCTCTTGGCGTATGAGTCCGGCGCCGGGGCCAAGTCGACCGTGAACCTGTACGACGTGACGGCTCGCAAAAAGACGGCGCTGCCGCTGAAAAATGGCGCGGGCTTCGTCGGCATTCCGACGTGGACCTGTGGCCCCACGGCGCCTACGCCCGCAGCCGGTGTCCCCGCTTCACCTGCGGCTGGTGCCGCTCTGGCGCCTTCGCCGGCCGGCAGCCCGACCGCTCCGGCGGTTCCTGCGGCGCCGGGGGCTGTCCCCGCTGCGCCTCCGTCGGTGCATCCCGCCGTCGCACCTGCGCCCGCTGCAGTTCCTTCGCCTGCCGCACCGCCGGTGCCGGCCCATCCGTAGCGACGGTTGTCGCACGGTTTCGCGATCCTAGAAAAAAGCCGGTTGGCATATCCTCCGTCGGAGTACCATCGATCCGATGGTGGGCTCAGTCATTGCCCATTACCGGCTGCAGAAGCAGGTGGGAAGCGGCGGCATGGGGGCCGTCTATGAAGCGATCGATGAGCGCTTCGGGACCCGTGTTGCCGTAAAGATCCTGCGCAGCGACTTCAACGACAATCGCGAGGCCATCACGCGGTTTATCAACGAAGCCGCGGCGGCGAATCTGGTGGCCCATCCCAGCTTGGTCCGCGTCCTGGACAGCGGTCAGCTGCCCGATGGCACCGCGTATCTAGTGATGGAGTTTCTGGACGGAGAGACGCTGAGCCAGCGCCTTCGTCGGTATCGCGGCGCCATGCCCGAGGTCGAAGTCCGCCGCATCGGCTGGCAGCTTGCATCCGGCCTGGCCGCCGCGCACAAGAAGTCGATCGTCCACCGCGACCTGAAGCCCGGCAACATCATGCTGGTCGGTGACTCGCCGCAGGCGACGCCTGGCTTGCCGAACGAGCGGGCCAAGATCCTGGACTTCGGCATCGCCAAGCTCGACGTGCGCAGCCTGAACTTGGAAGATCCGCAGACGCGGGCCGGCACGCTGATGGGCACGCCGTATTACATGTCGCCGGAACAGTGTCGCGGGGCTGCCAAGGTCGACGACCGATCGGACGTGTACAGCCTGGGCGTCATTTTTTTCCAGATGCTGACCGGGCGCCTGCCGTTTATGCCCAGCGAAGACGGCGACGGAGAAGGCGCGGTCCTGGCCAAGCATGTCTATGAGCTGCCGCCCAAGCCGCGCGATCTGAACCCATCGCTGACCGATGCGATGCAGACGCTGGTCCTGGACATGCTCAAGAAGGACCGCGCGACGCGCCCGTCGATGGCCGAGGTCTGCTCGCGATCGGCCTCGCTGCGATCCACGCGGGTCACGGCGTCAGGGGCGGACTTGTACTTGCCGGCCGCCCGCACCTCGAAGCGCACGCCCAGCCGGTCGAGGGTCTCCTTCAAGAACAGGCCAGAGGACGCCACGCCCACCGGCGCGAAGATCGCCGCGGGGAGCGACCACAGCTGGCGGGCCCCGGACGCCGCCAGATACTCCCGGTTGGCCGCGCCGTGGGCGATCCAGGTGACGACCTCCTTGTTGGCGGCCCGGAGCTCGCTGAGGAGCTGGTGGA
>JAYRFD010000582.1:0-5869 GCA_041908565.1 Polyangia bacterium
CACGCCCCAGCGCAGCGCACACCGAACCGGCGGGATTTCGCTTCTGGCTCGGGGCACGGGCGCGTGGATGTTGTCCTTGCGAGATCGTCACGCGTGGGCGTCCGGCTGCGTTCAGCAGGTCGATGTCGAGATCCTGTTTCCCGTCGCCCAAGGAGTGATGCCAGCGTCGACCGATTCCTTCGGTGCGCCAACCGGTGCGGCGGCGCAGGCGCTGCGTCGCCGACGTGGTCGCGTCCGCCGGGCCGAGCTGTGCATCGACGAACAGCTTCTGAATCGTGCGCTGGCGCAGCTTCCCCCGGCTTCGCATGGACGGGTGCCGACGCTGGATCGCCTGCAAGCCCGCATCGAGCCGGGTGATCAGCCCATGCTGCTGCTCGTTTTCCGGCTGCCATTTGGATCGTCTCGCGCTGGCTCGGCACCCACGGGGGAACGTGGCATGTCGGGGGGACCGACATCGGATCGCGCATCGAACGACGATGCGGTCGTCGGCTGTGCGCGCGTCAGCCTGCGTCGTCCGCCCAGCGGCTTTCATGATCTGGTCTTGGGCGTCAGCGAGCTACTTTTGTTCGGCCCGTGTCCGATCCCGGCGCCGCTTGTCGCCCATGCCTTGCTGCAGCGAATCGGGGCGGCCCTTTTGGCCTATCGCCCGCCTGAGCTACCCACCGTCAACCTGCCGACTGGTCCACTGACGCACGGGCTTCAGCTGTGGTGGACCCCAGCGCTGTCTGAACTTCGTCTGGAACTGCTTCACGATGCGCTGCTGGACACGCTGCCGCGCCACGGCTACCGAGCCGCCGATCCGACGACGGCCCCGCTGTACGAGATCAGCGCCGAGCCGGGTCGCTTGCTGTTGCGCTATGGCGCCGAGGCGAGCCGCGGGCTGAACTACAGCGACCTGGATGATCGTCCGCGCAGCAACCCGATCATCGATGGAGCCGCTGTGGTGTTGGGCGCTCCGCTGCCCGAAGTGCTGCGCATCGCCGACCACTTTGCGTTCAGCGGAGACGTCTCGGCCGCCTTGGCGAGCTATGCCATGGCGTCTGGCAGCCCGGCGCTGGCGACGCTGGCGCGCACGCGCCGGCTGCAGTTTCTGTGCAGTGCGCCGCCGTGCCATGAAGAAGCCGAGCAGCTGGCGACCTATCTTCTGGCTGAATCGTCATCGTCGACCGTGCCGCATTTGTGCTTGGCCGCGATGGCCAGCGCGCGTGGCGAACACATCGACGCAGCGGATGCCTATCGCCAGGTCGCAGAAAACGACGGGCTGCATCCTGTCGTGCGGGCTCTGGCAAGCTATGCCGCGGCTCGTCAGCTGTGCGTGACCGATCCTCAGGCGGCCGGTGATCTGGCCGTGCAGGCTGAAGCCATGCTGACGCCGCTGGATCTGACGGATGATTGGCGCGCGCTGCTGCGCAGTGTGGCCCTGGATTCCAGCGGTCGTTTGCGGCCTCCAGCGGCGCTGTCTTCAACGGAAACCCGGTTGACCGACGGTGATGCGGGAACGCACGAGCCCGCCCATGCCGACTCGATTGCCAAGCCGGGCACGATCGCAGGCAGCGCAGCGCAGCGCGAACGTCAGCTGGCCGAGCTTCATTTCCGTCTGCAGCATGAAGATCCCGCCGCTACGCTGCGTGAAGTGGAATCCGCACTTGCTGGGCTTTCGCCAGCGATGGTGCAGGCTGATGCGGGTTGGCAGCCGGTGCTTCTGACTGCCGCGGGTCTGTGTGTCAGCCAAGGGGAAATCGAGCGAGCGCGCGCCCTTTTGTGTCAGGCCGGCCCGCAGACCGATGCCTTGCATATGCGCGTGCGGCTCGACTGGCCAGAGCTTCTGGCGGCTGAGCCGGGCAGCGCCGCGGACCTGTTGCCCGTCCTGCGCACGCTGCAGCAGCAGCGCCAAGCCACAGCTGAAGAACTGCGCGGCCTGGCTCGCCTTCTGACGCTGCGCAGCGAACACGCCGAAGCCATCGCCGCACAGACGCAAGCCGGCGGCGATCCCGACGAGCTTTTGGCCGTTCTGGAAGCCGCTGGACGCTTCGTCGATCTGCTGCGAGCCCTGCGCATTCACGCCGAGCTGCGACCGGACGCGGCATCGCTTCTGTATCAGCAAGCCGGCAACGTCGCCGAACAACAGCTTGGCGACCGCGAGGAAGCAGCTGCCTTTTGGCAGCGCGCTGCCGAGCTCGCAGCAGCGTCTTCAGCCGAAGCCAGCGCCGATGTCGATGAAGCCACCGCGATCCTGTGGTTTCACGCCGGTCGTCTGTGGCACGAATGTGGCGAGCTGGATCGCGCCTATCGCGCGCTGGGCCAGGCCGTCGCACGCGGGGGACGGGATCTGCCGCGTGCTCAGCTGCTGTTGGCCGATCTGGCGTATGCGCTGCAGGACTCGGAAGCCGCGACGTTTTACTACCGCCAGGCCCTGCACGCGGGACAAGTGCCACCCAGCATGCGCGCATCGGTGTACCTGCGCCTGGCCGAGCTAGCCCGCCAGCGCGACGATGGCAACAGCGAAGAACAGTCGCTGGCCGCCGCTGTCGAGGCAGGTGCAGGGGCTTTGGCTTGGCCGCTGTTGGCAGACTTGTTTGCGCGCCGTGGCGACCTGCCGCGACAGGCCATGGCGCAGGTCGCGTGGGCAGATCATTTGCCAGCCGACCAGCAGGCGGCGGTCCTATTTGAAGCCTCAGCGAACGCGCCTGACCTGGTCCTTTCGCGCATCGACGAACAGCTGATGGCACTGCAAGCCGACGACGAAGGGGTTCGTGATCGCGTCTTGGCTCGCGCGCTGCAGCATGGCGATGCCGGGGCTCGTCTGCGGGCCTTGCGTCACGATGTGATGCGCAGCAGCAGCCGTCGCAAGCGAAGGAGCGCCCGTCAACTGGTCGAGCTTGCCCTGCAGCTTTCCGACTATGACGCCGCGGTGTACGGCTGGATGGCCATCCTGGATGCGATGGAGGAAGACGCCGCCGCCGCGGGTGCTGTGGCGGATTCAGCAGCATCTGCGGGAGTCAGCAGCGACGATGCGATAACGGCTCCGCGCGCGCTGCTGCCGGACAGCGGTCTGCAGTCCTTCCTGGGCTTTTGGCGCACGCTGCAGCGGGCCGGCCATCGCTTGAATGTGTCGCCGATCGACCTGGCCCGTCTGCGTGAACGCGTGGTGGCGCTGGGCGACCTGTCGGAGCACCTGTATCGCACGGAACGCAGCCTGGCGCTGGTGGGCCCGGATGCAGCGGCGCAAGCGCAGGTCCGCGCGCTGCGCTGGCAAGCCGCCACGCTGGCCGAGCTAGTCAGTGAACCGTTGACCGCTGCGCAGCATTACCTTGCGCTGTGTGCGACGCAGAATCCCGATCGCAAGGCACTGGCCGCGTTCCGTTCGCTGTGCCGAGGACTGGTGACCAGCGGCAGTGCGCAGCCCTTGCTTTCGCTGATCGCGACAGAGCTGCACCGCCCCAATCGGTCCGCGCCCGCCCAGGCTCTGTTGCGCGTGGCGATGGCCGAAGTCGAGCTGTTCCTGGGGCACGGCGCCGACGCTGAAGGTCTGCTGGCGGCTGCGTTGCAAGGGCTGCCTACCTGCGGTCCCGCCCACGCCATGCTGGGCATGCTGTTGGCCACGGCCAGCGAGGCCGAGACCAGCCAGCGAGGCCTGCATCACTTGCTGTATGCCGCGTATGCGCCGGATGTTGCGGCTCCCGAAGCGGGTGAGTGCGCGCTGCTGGCGGCCGATCTGCTGGCCGCTGCTGGCATCACTGACCCGATCGAACTTTCGCTGCTGCAAGGCGAAGAGTTCATCGACAAGAGCTTCAGCGACCGCGCATCGGCCGGTACCTTCGTCGCCATTCCTGCCGACTTCCTGACCACTCCGTCGATGGATGAGGCGGTGCCAGTCCCTGTCATCGACCCGGTCAGCGATCCCCTAAGTGTCCGCGCCGCATCGGTTCCCGAAGGGCAGGGCGCGGTCTTGCCAGCGTTCGTTGGCCCGGAAGAGCTGTTGCTACACGCGTCGTCGCTGCTGCAGGGCGACCCGCGGCCCATCGAAGGTCTGCTGGGATTGAGCTGGACGCGCGGTCAAGACTCCGTCGCGCTGGAGTGCTGCGAACGCCTGCTGGCGCTGCCCGTGGTCCAAAGCGATCCCGCTGAGCGCGCTCGCTTGCGATTGGAACAGAGTCACGTCTATCTGCGCTTGGGTCAGCCGCAAGCTGCTGAGTCGACGCTGCGTCGCGCGCTGCAGGATGCCCCGACTTCGCTGCCCATCGTGCGCGGCCTGCGTCAGCTGCTGATGGTCTCGCGCAGCGACGATGCCGCCGACCCGCGCGATGGCAATCCCAAGCGCCAAATCGAAGCCCTGGGCCTGATCGATCGCGAGCTGAATCTGTTGGCCGCGGCGCCCTCAACCGCAGCAGCCGAAGATCGCAGCGGGCTGGCTGGTCTGCTGTGTGAGCGCGGTGATGTGCAAGCGCAGCTGGGCGATGAAACATCGGCCCGCGAAAGCTGGCGACGGGCGGGGCAGCAAGGACTTTGGCGCGGCTACCATCGCCTGGCTGAATCGCTGGCGGCAGCGGAAGACTGGCTGGCGGCCGCGGATGCCGTCGGGCGCGCGGCCCTGCTGGTGGTCAACCCGGACGATGCCGAACAGCGTGGCGATCTACTTCTGCAAGCCGCTGATCTGGCCCTGCGCGCCGACGATGAGCTGCGGGCTCGTGAACACCTGTCGCAAGCCAGCGCCTGCGGTGGCGAATGCGCCACGGAAGCGGAGTCGCGACTTCTGGCCTTGGATGGCGGCCAAGATCCGGACCGACGTCGTCGATCTCTGGAACGCCGCCTGCAACACGTTGCCGCCGGGGTCGAACGAATCGAACTGCAGCGTCGCTTGCTTCTGCTGTGCTGCGAACAGTTCGATCGCGATGCCATGGTCTCGCACGCGGTGGCGCTGCTGCGGGAAGCGCCCGCTGATGATCTTGCGCTGTGCGCCTTGGCAGAGGACGCCATCGAGCGCGGTCAGCTGGACGTAGCATCGGAAAAGCTGGCGATGCTGGACGCCTTGCCCCAGGGCTATCCGCGGGCGGCTCGCTTGCTGGCCTGGCTGGCCGATCAGCACGAGCGTCGCGGTGCGCTGGCTCCAGCCAACACGGCCTATGAACAGCTGCTGGTCTTGGGCGAACGCACCGAGGACACCGCGGCAATCGATGATGCACTTGAGGGCCTGGCTCGCTTGGCGGAAGAGCGCGGCGACCCTGCCGCCGCCCTGCGCTTGCTACGCCGTCGTCTTCCTCACTTGCCACCTGACGCCGTCGCTGCTCGAGCCGCCTTGCGTCTGCGCTTGTGTGATCTGGCGTTGACTCTGTCGGACTTGCCCGAAGCGCGTGGTCAGCTGCAAGCCATCCTGGTCGAACAGCCGCAGCAGCGCAGCGCCTTGGTCAAGCTGCTGGATGTCTACCGTCGCGGAGATCTGCGCCCAGCCGAGCTAGCCGAGTCGATGCAGATCCTCGACCGCTTGCTGGATCTGGCGATGACGCCGGGCGAGCGCGCCGAGTGGCTGTACAGCCGCGGCGAGCTACACGAACACCACCGCCGCGATCTGGTGCACGCTCGCGCCGACTATGAGCGCGCCATTGCCCAGTGGCCTGGCCATGCCCGCGCCCTGCGTCGCCTGATCTATTTTGCGGCCCGTCGCGCCGATGGCGATGATGTGGCGCGCCACGTGGCCGGACTGCAGAAGGCCGGCGCCTTGCTGGGCGATGTTCAGCAGCTTGCTGGCCTGGCGTTGGCGCTGCCCAGCGAGACCGCGGCCTCCGACGTCATGGATGCACGCCGTCAGCAGGCCCTGTCTTGCCTGCACAGCGTCGACGCACAAGATCTGGCGGATCAGCTTTCGCGCATC
>JAYRFD010000583.1:0-5923 GCA_041908565.1 Polyangia bacterium
GCCACCGCGGCCAGCAGGGTCGCCCAGGATCGTGATCGTCGTTGCCGCTGTGGCATCCCGGCGCGAGTATCCTTGTTTTCCCGCGCTGTCAATACCATCGATGCTCGCTGCATCCGGGTCGATGGACGCTGGCTCAACGGGGACGCTTGCCGCCCGCGGGTTTGCCCTTGCCAGCCGCCGGAGCCGCAGCCGGACCCGCCACCGCGCAGCCCGCAATCGAAAAGCTGGCGCGACTGACGACACAGCTGGCCTTGGCCGGCGACCCCGCACAGCCCTTGTACGGCCCCACGAAGTTGTCGCAGACGAAGGTGCCGGTGATGGTGGCGCCGCTGGTCCCGTATTGCAGGCCGCCGTCCTGACCCACTTCGATGGTGCAGCTAGCGTCTGGATGCGGTCCGCTGGGGCCGTTCCAGTCCATGCACAGGCTGCCTTCCCACTTGCAGATGGGCTGCCGCATCTTCGCGGTCCCCAGGCTGATCTTCCCCAGAGCCGACGTGTTGTACGTGCCGGGCCCTTTGTAATCCGTGATGGTCAAAAGAAAGGTCGGACACTCCGTCGCTGAGCCGTTGGACAGAACCAGCGTCTTTTCTTGGCGATTGAACTCGCACTTGGACGCCTCGACGGTGAGGATGCCCTTGCCTTCGATACCTTGGCTGTGCGGCGGACCGCAGTCGAAGGCAATGCGCGCCTGGTTGCTGCCGTTCTGCACCGCGTCGGCAATGACGTCCTGGCGTTCACCCGTCGAGTCGATCAGCTGATTGACCTTCGGCACTTCCTTGGGCGGCAGCTTGGGCGGCGGCGGCTTGGGACAGCCCGTGCCGGCCAGCCAAAGTCCTGAAATCGCGACGACATGCAGCCCCCAGCGAAGCACCAATCGCAGATCAGCCATGAGGACGATGTTAAGGCAAATCCGCGTTGCGAGCCACGACGATCACTCGTCGTCTTCGCTTTGGCTTTCAGACTGAGAGCTCGATTCGCTGTCGAACTTCCACTTCTGCAGGAAGGCCTGGCGGGCTGCGATCTGTTCGCTGCTGACGTCCTCGGCAGCGTCGGTGTCATCCGACCAGATCTCGCCAAACGGCATGCTCTGCGGCGTGTGAAAGCGTGGTTCGTCGTCCGCCCGATAGGGCAGCCAGCGTCGGCTTAGCAGACGCCTGCGACGACGCTGTTCACGGACCATGGCGACCACCGTCGAGTCGACTTCCGGCACGGGATCGCGCTGCAGGCTTTTTTTCATCTCGGCCAGGGCCTCTTGGCCGACGGGATCTCGGACGCCTTCATGAAGCGTCTTTTCGACGAACGACGGTCGATGTACCGGGCGATAGATGTCGCGCAAGATGGCCTGCGGCACGCACTGCGCCAGGTCTTGACGCAGCTCATAAGGCGCCTCGCCCCCCTCGTTCACCGACAGATAACCGACGTGCCAGTCGTGCAGTACATCGTCGAAGTGGGTCCGCACCGTGCGCAGCGCCTGCGGTAGCTCGCGCGACGGCAACATGCGCGGCTGCAGCCACCTGTCGGCGCGACGCAAGATGCGCGGATCGGCATCACGGCGAATGCGGGCCTCGAACTGCTGCTGCGCAGCCACTTCCTCTTTGGTCAGCTCTCGAACTTCACCGAAGAAGATGGCCATGGTCCCCCCGATCGGACGGCGACGCCCGACAGGCTACGTGAACAGGACGTGCAGCAGCATGCCCAGCGATACGCCCAGCAGCGCCCAGCCAACCCAAAAGATCGGCTTTGGTGGCGCAGCATTGGCGTTTTTCTTGGGCGCCAGCGCTTGCTGCCGTGCACCCAGCGCCGCCGGAGAAAGCGACATGCCTCCCGCCGGTCCGGGCATAAATACGGTGCTGCTGATGGCGCCACCCGAAGCGTCGATCGCTTGGGTACGACTGGCAGCGCCAGCCGGCGGTGCAGCGGGCAAGTTGGGTGCAGCCTGCCCATAGACGGTCTTCTGTTCCGGAGTTGCAGCGCCCGCCGAGGCCGCAGGTGGGCCCGCGGGCGGTGGACCCGCAGGCGGCGGACCCGCAGGCGGTGGACCCGCGGGTGGCGGACCCGCGGGTGGCGGACCCGCAGGCGGTGGACCCGCAGGCGGTGGACCCGCAGGTGGCGGACCGGCGGGTGGTGGACCCGCAGGCGGTGGGCCCGACTGGGCTGGCACCGCGGCTCCCGACACCGCTCCTGCATTCTGAATTGGCTGCGCACCCGAGACACGCGGTCCAGCATCCACGGCCGGCAGCCCGGCACTTGGGGTCTGGCCGGGATACAGCTGTTCCAAGACCTGCAAGCACTCGCGGTGCATCTCGTCAGCGCTCTGCTGACGGCGGTCGGGCGTCTTTTCCAGCGCCTTCATGACCAGCCGCGCAACCGGCTCTGGATAGCCAACCAGCGGCGCTGGCTTCTGCCGCAAGTGCATCATGACGACTTCCATGGGCAGCGCGGCTTCAAACGGCGGCTTGCCGGTCAGCATCTCGTACGCGACGATGCCGCAGGCATAGATGTCCGAATGGGGAGACAGCTTCACGCCACGCGCTTGTTCCGGGCTCATGTACGCCGGCGTTCCGAACACCGTTCCGGCCCGCGTCTGCTGTGCGTTGTCTTCCATCTTGGCGACGGAAAAATCCAGCACCTTGACGAAGTCGCCGCCGCCCTTCATTTCGACCAGGAAGATGTTATCGGGCTTGATGTCGCGGTGAATGATGCCCTGGCCGTGCGCTTCCTGCAGCGACTGGCAGACCTGCGAAAGAATGCGCAGCACGCGCTGCGGAGGCAGCTTGCCCAGACGAACGATCTCGTCGGACAGTGCCTTGCCATGGAGGAATTCCATGGCGATAAACAGCAGGCCTTCTTTGGTCTCGCCAAAGTCGATCAGGCGCACCGTGTTCGGGTGATCCAGTCGGGCGGCGGCCCGCGCTTCGTTGTGGAAGCGCTTGACCCACGTCGGATCCGACGACACATGGGCGCCCAAGACCTTGATCGCGACCACTCGATCGACGGTGATCTGCTTGGCCTTGTAGACGACGCCAGTGCCACCCTCTCCGATACGACTCAAGATCTCAAAGCGGTCGGCAAGAACTTTCCCGACCAGAGGATCTTGTTGGCCTGGCGTGGACATGCAGCCTTCTCCTGAATCAGCTCAAACAGACCAGAAAAGCCAGCCGACATAGCAGGGGCTGGCTGAATCGCATTGCATCGCCTAGACGACCGAGGTCGCGCGTCGCATCGGCCCCGCGTCTACTTCACGAAGAAGACAGCGCGGTTGTTCTTGCCGATCGACTTCACGTTCGACTCAGCCACTGACTTGCCGTCGTCGAGCACCTTGGTGACGCGGAACGTGCCGCCAGCCAGCGGCTCGCGCCCTGACTTGCCCGCCAGCACGGTGCCTTCAGTGCCCGTCTTCACGCCTGCGTTGCTGCCCTTGTCGATGACCAGGACGGCCTTGTCGCCCTCGCGCGTGAACTGGATGATGCGGCCTTCGGTGCCCTTCTCGGCCTTCTCCTCGATCGTCTCTTCCTTGGGAGCCGGTTGATCGGGCTTGTTCGGACGCGGACGCGACGGCTTCTTGCCGGGTTCAACCGGGACGTTGTCGATCTTCTCTTCCCAGGTGCAGATGACCGTGAAGTCCGATTCGTCCTTGGGCTGAGCCGCCTGCATGCGCACGAAGTACGTGCCCAGCTCGTCGATCTGCACCGCCAGCTTCTTCAGCTTGTTCGGCGCAGGCCCCGGCGAAAAGCCGATCTGCGTGCCCAAGCTGTTGAACACGTCGATGTTCAAGTCAGCACCGGTGTTGTCGATGCGCAGCTCGCAGTCCAGGATGTTGTGCGTCCCTGGCACCGAGATATCGAGCCGCTTCCACTTGGTGCGCACCAGCTTGGGCCAGCTGACCGAGTCCGTCTCGGGCTTGTTGATGTACATCATCTTGGCGCCGCCGCGCTTGGCGTCCGGGCCACTGTTGGTGTCGGGATCCGGTCCGGGCTTGCCCGTGCCCACGTTCTTGGGGCAGCCCGCGTTTGCGCCAATCAGGACCACCGCCGCAACCACCATCCGCAGAAGTTTCGCACGCAGCGCCATCTCGTTCTCGCCTCGGTTCAGAGTAAATGGAGTGTCCAGTTGCAGTCTCCGCGGCCCACTTCGCCGCGCTCACCGCGTTTCAGCCAGGTGACGCCCTACTTCTTGTCCTTGGGGATGTAGAAGCGGTTGTTCTTGCCCAGCGCCTTGCTCAAGTTCGTCGAGGCCACCGACTGCGCATCGCCGGTCACCTTGGTGATCGTGAAGGTGCCGCCTTCCAGCTTTTCCCCACCATCGGCACCGACGAGGATGTAGCCCGTCATACCCACCTTGACCTTGGCCTTGGTGCCTTGGTTCAGGTACAGCGTCAGCTTGCCTTCCTCGCGAATCGACTGAACGATCTTGCCCTGGATCGCCCCCGACGGGATGGTGTTGCCGCCACCCTCTTCCTTGGCGGCCGCCGGAGCCGCGGGCGGCTGAGCTGGAGGCGGAGCGCCCGGATACGCACCCGGCGGTGGATACCCGCCCGGAGCGCCCGGATACGCACCCGGCGGTGGATAGCCACCCGGGGCTGCCCCAGGGAAAGCGCCCGGCGGTGGATAGCCACCCGGAGCCGCACCCGGCGGAGCCGTACCCGGTGCACCCGCGGCTGGAGCCCCACCCGCGGCGCCTCCTGCTGCGCCACCGGCCGCACCGCCTGCCGCAGCGCCACCGCCTTCGTCTTTCTTGTCCTTGCCCAGCACGGCAACCGGCGCCGACAGAGGCCCGCCCTTGGTGCGCAGGGTCACCGTATAGACCGTCGCATCGGCTTTCCCGAGCCCGTAGATGCGAGCGTAGTAGACGCCCGGCGTCTCGACGCGCAGCTGAATCGTCTTCTGCGGCACGCCGCTTCGCCCCGGAGACTGCACGACTTGCTTGCCGGTCTGGTCGTAGATGTCCAGGTTCAGCTCGACGCCGCCTTCGTCCCAGTTCAGCTCAAACGTCACCCAAGCCCGAGACGCGATCTTGCTGAGGTCATACGACTTCCAGTCCATGAGATCGCCATTGGGCATGTTGATCTCGTCGTTGACCGGTTGATTCGGCTTGGTGACTTTGGCTTGCAGGCGCTTGCCGTCGTCGTCTTCCTTCTTTTCGCCCCCAGCCGCCGTGCCGTCTTTCTTGCCCAGCGCTTTGTCGGCTTCCGACTTCAGGTCGCCGCCGATTTGCTTGGAGCTGTCGACGGAGCTCTTGGTTCCGCTGACCGTCGTGTTCGCGCTGTCAATGCCGCCTTTGACGGCATTGGAGGCGGAACAACCGACCGAAAGCAGCGATAATCCAGTCAGGCCGACTACGGTTCCGAGGACAGAGGAAAGTAACCGATGTGTTGCGATTCTGTGTGCGTGCGACATGCGGTTCCTGTCGTGAGGGCTCTGGTTGTTGCTGACTAGCCTAAGAACCTCGCCTAGTTGCCAGCTAACAGACCGCTGGTCGTAATCATACGCCAGTCGTTCCGTAGTGGCAATCACCCCATTTTTTGCGCCCACCTTCCTGTTTTTTGCCCCCACGCCATCGGCGAGCGCTGTGCAGCAAAACGCGCACCATGGCCTCTTGGATCTGCCCCACCTGCCAGCCCCGCGGGACAACCGCCCGTCAACGCCCCCGCCGCACCGCGACGTAGACCCACAAGTCCACACAAAGGGATGTCATCTGCCCCGCCGCTGGAGTAGGCTGCCGCCCATGAAAACTCACCGACGGACTACCGGCAAGACATGGGCAGTGTTGGGTTTCCTGTCGCAGCTCGCCTTGGGCGCGGCGTGGCTGCTTCCCCCCGCGGCGTTGGCCAAGTCACACACCAAAGGGGACGCCAAAGTCGACACGGCGGCAGCGACCCAGGACAGCAAAGGCCACCGAGGCCGCAGCAAGGCGGTCCCGACCA
>JAYRFD010000584.1:0-2214 GCA_041908565.1 Polyangia bacterium
CAACAGACCTGCACCGCGAACCCATCCCCCTTCATCGCCCACCACCCGTGGCCAGCATCGCCTGCGCCTGCGCCGGTGCCTGCGCCTGCGCCTGTGCCTGTGCCTTCGCCTGTACAGGCGCGGCAGCAGTCGTCAATTCCTGGATCGCCCGCGTAGGATGCAGCGCGCGCGTCCATTTTGCGCGGCACGCCCAGAACCTACGTGAACACGAAAAAGGAATCCCGATGAAGCGATGCAACCACGGACCGCTGCTGGGAACACTGCTCTGGCTTTTTGGCTGCACGCCCAGCAACGAGCCCACGCACGATGCGCCGCACGACATCACGCACCGGCAAGTCAGCGTTCAGATGAACGACGCGCTGCCGTCGCACACCGTGCACGCAGCAACGTCGGCAAGCCTGCACAGCGGCGCGTGTCCGCATCCACTTCCGGCGGGCTGGCCCGCGTCGTTTTCTTCGTACCCATACAACCCGATGTTGGTGGCGACCGCGGCGGCGGCCAGTCAGGGGGCGGACAACGTCTACGCGCCCGAGCTTCACACCGACGGTGGCATACGCCTGATGTGGTATGGCGCGCAAGGTCGAGACGGACACGATCAGATCTTCTTCGCGTGGTCGCAGGATGGGATGTCGTTCAACAAGTGGCCCAGCGATGACGCACCAGCGCCGGCCTTGGCTCGCGGACGTTCCAACCATGTGAACGATCCCAGCGTCGTGCGACAAGGCGACGCCTGGCGCATGTACTACACCGACGCTCCGATCGGCGAACAGGATGAGATCTGGCTGGCCGAGTCCAAGCGGCTGTCGAGCTTCACCAAGGTCCAGCGCGTGCTGTCCAAGGGCCCCGTCGGATCATGGGATGAAGAGAAGGTCGGCCGCCCCGCGGTGCTGCTGGAAGGAGGCGTCTATTACCTGTGGTACGACGGGTTGTCGAAAGGCCGTCGCCACGTCGGACTGGCGATTTCGACCGATGGTATCCACTTCACGCGGTCCCCACAGAACCCGCTGTTCCTGGACGCCGGCGCCGTAGACGTCAAGCGCGTGCACGACACGCTGGTCATGCTGCGAGAAGCCGGTGACGGCACCTATTTCGCGACCAGCTTGGACGGTCTGTGCTGGATCGATCGCGGCAAGCTGCTGGATCGCAGCGGCAGCGCATACGACCGCTTCGGCCAGGTCACGCCGTTTCTTGAACTGGCCGGGGACCGCGTCCAGGCGATTTGGTTCGGCGGTGCCTCGGTGGCGACGTGGAACAAGAACCGCATCGCGGCGGCGTTTCCAAGCGGCAGCGCACCCAGCGGAGGCGGCTGCACACAGTGCGTGACCGCAGGACAAAGCTGTACGGGCGCGTGCAGCCAAAGCCGACTCGGCGCCATCGGCCTGTGCGCAGTGCCCGGCAGTACGTCGCCCGGAGCCTGCTGCGCTTGTCTGCCTTCCGGCTGCGAAGCCTGCGTGCCCTACGGGGACTGTCGCGCAGCGTGCCTTGCTGCCGGCAAAAGCATCGGCTTCTGCGCAAACCCCGGCAGCACCCTGCCCGGTCGCTGCTGCGCATGCCTTGAGTAAGCGCACCGCAGACGACTCTCAAGCGCAGCGGATCTGCGACGCGTCCTCAGACGAATCTGGCGCTGATTCGCAGACAGAAGCGGTGGCAGAAACGGACCGAAGCTTGGCCGGATTGCCCCTGTTCCGCGCGGCTCTGCTTGCCGTATCTTGCGCGGCATCGAGGCGAAAGAATGTCCCTGGACTATTCGTTGGTCGTCCGCTCGCGCAGGCGTTCGATGGCCGCAGCACACAAGGTCATCGCCGCGGTCCTAGCAGACTGTGGCGCCCAACTGGTGACTTCAGAAGAAGATGGGGAAGACGGGGAAGCGGACGACGACGACGCCCCCCCACGGCGTCGCGTCAACCCGCGATCGATCGAGCTGTGCGTGTCGCTGAACGAACGACAAGGGGGACCGTTTCTGCTGCGTCGCTTGCCGCGGGGATTCGAGCTATCGCTGGTTGGCTATGCAAGCTCGGATCCTTCGTTCGAAGCGATGGCGGAGCTGCTTCAAGACATCGGGCACAAGCTGGGAACGCCGCTCGCCGATGGAGATGAGCAAGCACAAGCGCTTCTGGACGAGGCCGATGAAGCGGAACAAGCAGAAGAAGAAACGCAGCGCGCAGCGCACGGACCGCTGAGCCACGTCGCGCTGATCTCGCTGCTTGATGCAAG
>JAYRFD010000585.1:0-2392 GCA_041908565.1 Polyangia bacterium
CGGCGCAGGCGATCTCGGGTCCACGGGCGACGGCCAGCCTGCAGATCGGCGATGTCAATCGAGATGGCAAGCCCGACCTGCTGCTGGTCGACCAGTACAAGACCGTGATGACGCTGCTGAACACCACCCCATGACGTAGACGCGACGGTCTGCAGCGTCAGGCTACACAGGCCTTGATCGATCGTCGCAGACATCGAGCCGCCAAGGGCTTGCGTGGCAAGGTCCACCGTCTGCCCCCGGCTGCACATCATTCGATTTGGCGCCCGCCTCGACGTCGGCCAAAAACAAAAAAGGCCAACCGATGGGCTGGCCTTTTTTGTCGAATTTTGTGGAGCGGGAGAAGGGACTTGAACCCTCGACGTCCACCTTGGCAAGGTGGCACTCTACCACTGAGTTACTCCCGCGAGACGCCCAGAAATCTATCGCAATGACCGGCAGGGTCAAGCGTTTTTTTCGAGGGTCTTTGTTTTTTGTTCGCATGGGGGATGTCCTGCGGCAGCATCCAGCGGCTCAGGTTGCTGCGCGGTGCACGGGCTCGCTTGCGTGAGCCAGGTGCGACGTGCTGGCTGCAGGATGTCGCGAACCGCGGCGCAGCGACGGAAATATTGTTCCAGACGTCAGCTTTTCCGCGTCAAAGACGCGCTGCGAATGCACCGGAAACTGGCCGAGGATTGGGCATCTGCGCATACAATGTCCCTATGGCTGTCTTGCGTGTTCTGCTAGTCGACGACGATGCCTGGACCTTCCAGACCGTACGCAGTGTGCTGGGTCGGCGCGGCCATCTGGTGCAGCAAGCAGCGACGCTAAAGGACGCCGAAGACAGCCTGCGACTGTTGCAGCCGGATGTCGTCCTGTGCGAACCGGCCGAGCTACCTGCCGTGCGCTTGTTGGCGTTCCTGCGACGCGTACGGGCGCAAGAGCATCCCGCCGATCCAGGCGGGTCGCTGCCGGGGGCCGTGGTCCTTTTGACGACGCTGCCCGCCGATGACGAGCGGCTGCGACTCTTGCCGGCAGAGGCCTATCTGCAGAAGCCGTTTCGTTTTGCCGAGCTGGATTCCGTCTTGGAACAGGCAGTGGCCCGGCGGCATGGCTTTGTGCGCGAACGATCTGGCAGCCCGGCTTTGGCGTCGCAGTCCGGCGTGCATGGCTCTCTGGATCAGCTAAGCCTGGCCAGCTTGCTGACGATGATCGAAATGGAGCGCAAGAGCGGTATCCTGCTGTTGCGCCGCGGCACCCAAAGCGCTCGTCTGTACGTTCGCGAGGGGCGCGTGGTGGCCGCCCGACTGTTCGCGGCAACGACGCTGTCCGGCATCGACGTGGTCTACAAGCTGCTCACCTGGAACGATGGACACTTCGACTTCACCAGCATGCCGGTCACCGTGCCCAGCGAGCTTTTGCCGCGTCAGGTCGCCGGGGCGCTGCATGGATCTGCCGTCGGTGAATCGCCCGCAGCAACCGGCGGTCCCAGCAGCGATAGTGAGCTCGACATCCCCATCACCCACCTTCTTCTTGAAAGCGCGCGTCGCCGCGATGAAAGCCAGACAGAGCCCGCTGCTTCTCATCCTGCTGCTTAGCCTGTGGGGCGGCCAAGCGCGGGCGGAAGACGATGGGCCCGTGGTCGTGTCGCCAGCCCCCATCGGATCTGCTGCATCTTCTGGGGCCAACGGAGCCGCCAACGCAGGCCCGGCTGACGCGCCGCCCTCGCCGCGGGCTACACCCAGCTCGGATGCTCCGCCTGGGGCGACTTCTTCGTCGCTGGGGACGGCTTCTGGGGCGCCCGCTGGGGATGCTCCGACACCAACGGCAGAGCCAACCCTGGCGACGCCGCGAACCGTCTACAAGCGACGCTACAACATGGCGCTGTTTGGCGGTGCGCTGCTGCTTGCGTCGTTCACGGCCGACCGCTTGCTGATGGGAGACCTATCGAAGTCGCCCGTCGCCTGGATCCCGCTGGCCGGGCCATGGTTTCTGATCGATCTGCAGCTTCGTCAGCCCATTCCCAACTCAGCAACGGTTCTGTTCCTGGCTATCGACGGGGTTCTGCAGGCGACCGGCTTGACCATGACCGTGCTGGGACTTGTCCTGCGCGAGCGACGTATGACGGTGCGCCTTGCGGCCCCAAACCCCGCTCTGCCGGCGGCGGCTCCGACGACCGGGCTAGGTCCGTAGCATCGGCGATTCGGCGACGGATGGGCTGAGCAGCGTGGCGGCGCCATCAGATCTGTTCTGTCACAGGCCAGCTGAGCTGTTCCCATCTGCTGTTTCGACCTCGTCCGCGCTCCGCGAGCAAAGTGAAGCAAGAACGAGCACACAGCTTTGCCGAAACGGGCAGGAAACCACGCCAAAAAACAGGGCTAAGTACACAGAAGAAATTTGTTTTTTTGATAACAGA
>JAYRFD010000586.1:0-3639 GCA_041908565.1 Polyangia bacterium
CAAGGCGTGGCCGGGCTCTGTCATCCACAGCATCAAACCGCCAGTACCTGGCAGGTGCCGCTGGCTGTGCAGCGTCTGTACGCTGCCGTCGGCTTGCTGCAGCAAGGCACGGGCGTGCAGCAAGGTCGGCTGTCCATCCAGGGGCTGGGCCCAGACCGTAAACGACACCAAGTGGCGGTGCTGCACCTGGGCCGGCACCGGCAGCAGCAGCGATTCGTCCTGCGCGCCGGTCCCAAGCGGAACTCGATGGGTGTGCGGTGGTTCGTACAGCGCCGTTGGTGGCAGGAAGTCACAGCCGCCTTGCGCATACAGCCAGCCGTGCGGGTTGATGGGGACGCAGACGGGCAGGTCTGGCCGGTCAATCAAGTGGGACAAGGTCTGCCACTGCGAGTTATCCACGAAGTTGGCCTGCGGTTCCTGATGCAAGTCGTAGGCGAGCGCAAAGAACTTGCTGCCCAAGAACCAGGCAATCAATAGCGCAGTCGGCAATACGGATCGGGTCGGTGGCCTGCGGAGAGCGAGACGCGAACAGACCGCGGACAAAATGAGTACGAATCCCGCAAACCCGATCAATGTATGTCGATGAATTAAGATGGTGGTTGCCATGTGGAATGAACGATTCCAGCTAATATTTAGTACAAAGCAATTTAGTGCTGTATTGCCAAATAAAAGCCACAATCCCAGGACGATCAGGGCATTTTCGCCCGTCGGTCGGCGCAGCAGCAGGACGACCAGCGCCAGACACAGCACGACGCCGGCCAGGCACAGCGCCGCAAACGAAGGATGCGAAAGCTGTGGGCCCACCAGATAGCGAGCCAACAGGCTAAAGAAGTGGCCCAAGGTGGCTACACAGCGGCTGGGCAGCGGCTCGGCCTGCACCATGGCTTTGGCCATCACGCCGTGGTGGGCGCTGATGCCAAGCTGAACGGCCTGGGCGACGGCAAACGCACAGCTTGCCCAGGTGATGCGCCGGAAGCGGCGGGTACTGGTCAGGCTGGCCCACACAAGGGCCGGCAGCAGGGTCAACAGCGCCGGCTTGGACATCATCAGAAGCGGCGTGAACCAGCCCCAGAACGGGACGTCGATCGACCGATCGTGCGCTGGATCGTGCACCGGATCGGACGGCATGCGGAAGGCCAGGGCGGTCAGGAACGCGACGTGATACGCGCCAAAATAGGTAAAGCTGACAAAGGTGCGAGTCTCGAAGTCGGACACCATGAGCAGGCACAAACAGGTCACAAATCGAAGTGCGTCACTGGCAATCAATCGCCGGAAGGTCGACAAACAGAATACGCCTACCAAGAGCGCAGAAGAGATTGCAGCAAACCATGTGTATAAATAAGGAACGTATCTTGCTGGAAATGATAGTTTGTGGATGATTAATGCAAATACTCTTTGCGGAAATGGGATGTAGCCCGCGTCAAGAGTAAACAGCTGATTCCACAGCGATGCCGAGCGGGCAGATGCGAAATAGTTGCTGCCCATCTCGGCCCACATCTCGCCGCCTAGCATCCAGCGCGGCTGGCGCAGACACAGAAGCAGCAGATACAGACCGACGGTTAGCAGAAAGTACCCGGTCGCCGGCCAACGCAAAGCCGGCAGGTCCGAAGGGGCCTGCCCAAACAGACGCGAGCGCAGAAGGCGGGCCCAGGCGACGCCTGGCAGCGTCGGCCGGTCGGGGCTCCGCGGGGTTGTTGGGGACGGCGGGTTCGCGTGCATACCTGGGTGATTGGGGCGCGGGTATCCCAGCGGGCAGGGCTGCCTGCCGCTGCCATTAAGGCTGGGGCGGGCGTCCGTCGCGACGTGAGCCCCGACAACGCAGCGATTTGGCCCCGCAGCGACTTCTGCAACGCGCTTCTATGCGATGGTCATGCCTCCGTCGACCACTAGCGTGTGGCCGTTCATGTACGAAGATGCATCGCTGGCCAGGAACAGCGCGGCGCCGACCAGCTCTCCGGGTTGTGCGTGACGGCCCAGCGGCGTGCGCGCGACGATGTGCTGGTGCACGGCATCGTTTTGGATCAGCGCCTGTGCAAAGCGCGTCTCGACTAGACCGGGCGCGATGGCGTTGATGCGGATGCCGGCGCCGCCGACTTCGGTGGCCAGCGTCTGCGTCATCGAAATAATGGCGGCCTTGGTCATGCCGTAGCAGCCCTGAAACGGTGCGGCGCGCAGACCGGCCACGCTGGCGATGTTGATGATCGAGCCGGGCGCGTTGCGACGCTGAAGCTGACGAATCACAGCGCGGGCGGCGCAGAAGTAGCCCTTCACGTTGACCTCGAAGGTCTTGTCGAAAGCCGAATCGGGCGTGTCGACCAGCGGGCCGAAGTAGGGGTTGGTGGCGGCGTTGTTGACCAGCACATCGACCTTTCCGAAGGTCTTTTCTGCGGTGTCGACAAGCGCCGTGATCTCATCGCTTTTGCCGACGTGGCAGGCGACGGCCAGGGCGGTTCCGCCAGCGGCCGTGATGCGGTCGGCGACGGCTTGCAGATCCGCTTGCTTGCGCGATGCCAGGACCACCTTGGCACCTTGCGCGGCGAAGGCGACGGCGATGGCTTCACCGATGCCGCGGCTGGCGCCGGTCAGAACGGCCACTTTTCCATCGAGTCGAAACAGAGATCCGGGCGATGACATGGGGGCTCCTTGCCTGCGCAGTGCGCGGTCGATGCGGTCGGTTCGTGCGACCTCGGCGATCCGAACGCGGTGCCTGCGGGGATAGCGCGGTTGGGACGATTCAGCTGGAAAGACCGCTTGGTTGTACCGCGACCCGGCCCCTTCCGACCAGCGTCTGGGCGTTGACGGCGGGGGCCGACGGTAGTAGTCAATTGGTGATGAATTTCATTTTCAATTGGCGTCGATTGCCGTCCGGCTTTGGGGTCTGTGCGCTGGTCGGGATGCTCTGCGCAAGCAGTCCGCGTCCGGCGGCCGCGCAGGCGACGTATTACACGCCGCGGGCTCTGCTGGCCGAGTTTTTTCCCAAGAGTCAGCTTGTGACCTATCAGAAGTTCGAGCTAAGCCAGGCCCAGCGCGCGCGCGTCGAGGGCCTGCTGGGCTATGCACTCAAGCGCGCCGCGTACACGTTCTATGTCGCCAAGACCGGCGAGCACGTCGATGGCTACGCGCTTTTGGACGAAGAAAACGGCCAGCACCTGCCGATCAGCTTCGCGGTCAAGCTGTCGCCGACCGGCAGCGTCGAACGGCAGGAAGTGATGGTCTATCGCGAACGCTATGGCGACGAAGTCCGCGACCCGCGCTTTCGCCAGCAGTTTGTCGGCAAGACCGCGGCCGACCCGCTGCGCCCCGGTGAAGAGGTCATCGCGGTCTCCGGTGCCACGATCTCGTCCCGCGCCATGACCCTCGGCGTCCGCCGCTGCCTGGTCCTGCTCGATGAGCTGATCCTGCGCCCGTCGCGCGCCGCGCAAAATGGCGCGTCCGCCGCCGCCCCGCCGACAGCCGCCGCTCCTCGTTGACAATCGCCCCCACTCTGCGACCTACTGCCCCCGACATGCGACAGTTTGCGGCCCGTGGCCTGCGCATCTGGAACCTGCCCGGCGAGGCGAAGCTCGTCTACGCCTTCTTCTGCGTGCTGTCGCTGTTTGCCATGCTTTCATCGCTGCTGCTGTACGAAGACCTGGTCGG
>JAYRFD010000587.1:0-7273 GCA_041908565.1 Polyangia bacterium
ACGCCGGTGCCCGACACGTCCACCCTGAACGACGTCTGGGGCACCAGCGGCAACAATGTGTGGGCGGTCGGCGATCGCGGCGTCGTCATCCAGTACAACGGCTCGGCCTGGGGAGCCTTCAGCCTGCCCTCGATCAACAACCTTTTGACCGTCTGGGCTGCCAGCACCACCGACGCGTGGATCGGCGGCGATCTGGGCATGCTCTTGCGCTGGGATGGCACCACGTGGAACGAACAGCAAAGCGCCAGCGCCGCCCATTACCTGCACATTCGTGGCGTCTCGGCGAACAAGGTCTATGCCGCCAAGTATCCCAATGACGTCTGGTTGTTCGACGGCAGCAAGTGGATTCAGCTGGGCAGCGTGTACGGCAACCGCCTGTGGATGAGCGGCGACAACGACGTCTGGGTCTACGGCTCTAGCAGCGATGTGCATCGCTACAACGGCACCATGTGGAGCCGCTTCACGATCTTCAGCAACACCGCTCTGTGGACTCCGTCGCCGGGCAAGGGCTGGGTATTCACCAGCAGCCCTTCGATCCTGAACTTCAACGGCAGCGCTTGGAGCAGCGCTTGGTAGCCACCTGGGCGTAAGTCGCCGGCCCGCTTGGCCCTTGGCCTGTCCGCGACTACGGCGTGCGCATGGGACCCCAGGAGGGGGTCTCGGCGGCGCCGCGATAGACCTGGCGTTCGCTTTTGCCGTCGAAGGTGGTGACCCAGATGCCGCCGCGGCTGCTCTTGAAGGCCACGGCGCGCGCGTTGGGAGCCCACGATGGATGGCTGTTGCTGCCCTTGCCTTCGGTCAGACGGGCAAGCTCGCCCGATGCGACGTTGATCGTAAAGATGTCGAAGTTGCCGCGCTCGTCGCGGCCGGTGAAGGCAACCAGCGACTGACCGTTGATCTGCTTGGGGGCCCAGGACGGCTCTTGGTTGTAGCTGCCCTTGGTGGTCAAGCGGCGCTGTCCGGCCCCTGACGTGTCCATCACCCAGATCTGCGGCGATCCATAGCGATCCGACACAAACGCGATCTGCGCCCCGTTTGGCGAATAGCTGGGCGAGCTGTCGATGCCGGGGTTGTTGGTCAGGCGCTTCATGATGTCGCCGCCTGGCGTCAGCAGATAGATCTCGCTGTTGCCTTCAAACGACAGCGTGGCGGCAATCTGGCCGCCGTTGGGCGAAAACACGCCGCCGGTGTTCATGCCCGGTCGGGTCGAGATGCGCTTGGGCTTGCCGCCGACGCTGGGGATCAGCCACAGATCGGGGGCACCACGCACAAAGCTGGTGTACAGCAGCGAATCCCCCGTCGGGCTCCAGCCGGGCATGTAGTTCTGCGATCCGTTGCGCGTCACCTGCCGCACGCCGGCCCCGTCCCAGTCCATCACCGAAAGCTCTTGCTGCCGTCCTTCGACGCGCGCGAACGCGATCTGCGTGTAAAAGAACGAGTCTTCCGCCGTGAAGTAACGCAGCACTTCCGCCGCGAACAAGTGGGCCAGCTTGCGGGTGTCGCCCGCGGGACCGCGATAGGTCTTGCCCAGCACGGGCTGATCGCCCTTGACCAGCTCATACAGCCGAAATTCGACGGACAGATCGCCGCCGCTTTCGGTGACGCGCGCCTTGATGACGCTTTCGGCTCCGACCGTCTTCCACGCATCGGGCGTCAGGTTGACGTCTTCTTTGGCTAGGTCCGCGACGAAGGACTTGGGGTCCAGGATCTTGAAGAAGCCTGACACACCCAGGTCGGCCGACAGCACTTCGGTCATCACCGCCGCGGCTTGGCCGTCGCCCAGCACGCTGGGGATGGCGATCTTGTACAGGGCCTGTCCGGGGTTGGTGATGCGGAAGCGGACCACGTCATCGGCGCGTCCGCTGGGCTGCGTCGCAGGTGCCTGGGCTTCCGACGGAAGCGGAGCCACGGCATAGCCAAAAAGCAGCGCCGCCGCCGCACCGTACGCGAGGGGAAAAAGGGCTCGTCGCATGCTGCTCACTGTATCAATATTTGCCGCGCATTTTTTGCCCCTTTTGCGCCCCGGCTGCGCGCCCTGTCTGGACCGCTTGCCCCCCGCTGCGCCCCAGGCGGCGCGACGCTTGACTTCGAGGGAGCCAAGGGCTACCCGTGGGACATGAGAACGTTCACGCTGTCGTTGTCGTTGTCTGGGATGCGAGCTGCGTTTCTGGTGGCGGGCCTTGCTGCGGGGCTGGGTGTGCAGTCGGACATGGCCGGAGCCGCGCTGCCGCCGGCCGGCAAGCCCGAGGTCCTGCCCGCGGCGCAGGGCGCCTTGACCGTGGTTCAGGTCGATCGCGGCTACATCGACGATGCGATGGCGCTGAGCGCGGATGGCGGAACCCTGTTTTACATCCAGACCGACGGCGCTTCCTTTGCGACGCTCAAAGCGCAGGGCCTGATCGCGCGACCGCACCATGCCGAGCTTTCGCCTCCCGCGCAGCCGGCCCCGACAGCGGCGCCGCCGCCTGCACCTGTACCTGCATCAGCACCAGCGCCCGCTGCAGGCAAGAAAGGTCCCGCGAAAAAAGGTGCGCCTGCGGTGCCGGCCGCTCCGTCGATTCCGGCGCCTCCGATCGGCGGTCTGCCGGCCGTCAATCCCAGCTTCCGCGTCAGCAAGGACAAGGCCGAGGATCTTCTGACCGGTCTGCCGCTTTCGATCTTCCGCATGGTGCTGCTGCCCGAAGATCGCGTGCTGTTCATCCTGCGTGACACCGACGTCGGCGATGCGGTGCAGGGAACGATCTACAGCCTGAAGACCAAGGCGCGCATTCCGCTTTCGGGATCGGGCACCAGCGAAGGCAACATCGGGCCGGTCAGCGACATCGTCGTCACCAACGCCGCGTCGGGACCGGTGATCCTGTCGATCAAGAAGCCCGCCGACGGTCCGCGCGGAGAATTCAGCCTGAACACGTGGAGCGCAAGCACGCTCAAAGCTGGGGCCGCGCGCAGCTATCAAGTACGCGACGATGGACGCACCACGACGGACAAAGGCACCGGACAGCCACTGTACTTTCTGGATGACTACCAGACGCTGGTCACCAAGCACGACGGCTTTTACGACAAGAAGACCGACGTGCGGCAGCCCGACTTCATCGGCTTCGTCGATACGCTGACCGGCAAGCTGCGCCACTTCCAGCCGATCGCCGACCTGCCCGCGACCTTCCAGTGGGCGAAGCTGCGCGAAAAGCATCCCGAATCGCTGTTCATCTCGATCGATCCCGCCAGCCACAAGGCCGAGCTGATTCGCTCAACCGACCGCCCGCAAGCGGGCACGCCTGCCGAGTCCCGCGTCGAGCTTTCGCTGCCTCGCGCCACCAAGATGTACGAGATGAACACGCTGCAGACCCAGCTTTTGCGCCGCGACCGCCTGGTGTTTTCGCTGGGCGTCGATCCAGTCAACGAAGAAGCCGTCGCCGCCAAGCGCACCGACCCCGATACGCTGGATCTGCTGGTGATGGATCCCCTGGCGCCGAATCCGACGGTGACCAAGCTGATCTCGCTGCCGGGGCACAAGCGGCCCAATGCGTGGTTCGTCACCGATACGGGGCGCTTCGCCATCCTGCGCAAGCACAAGAACTTCCCGCGCGGTGGCACGCAGATCGAAGTGTACGACGTGAACTTCTAACGGGGACTTTGCGGGGCGGCGCTGCGCGGGTCTGAATCCGCGTCGGGCCGCATGCGCGCTGGCCTGAATCCGTGTCCATCTGAATCCGTGTCAGACGGAATCTGCACGGGGCCAAACAGCGCGGGTCTGAAGAGGTGCAGGAGGGATGCTGTGCCAGGCGCGGTTAGCGCTTGATGCCTTGGCCGGGGGCCGCGGCCATGCGCGAGATGGCGCCCTTGAGCGTCTCTTGGACGCCGCTGTCGCGCTCGACCGCCAGCCGACGCTGCAGGGCCGGCAGCACGGTATCGGTGCGCATCTGCGACATGCCGGCGGCCGCTGCTTCGCGGACGATGGGGCTCGCGTGTTCCAAGAACAGCGACACCGACGGTAGCTCCGATGCGCCAAAGCCGCCTAAGGCGCGCAGAGCCGCGGCCAGCGTGAACACGCGCTCGTCATCGACCGTGCCGATCTTGGCCACTGTCTCGCGCAGGAAAGCCTGGCCGGCCGGCGTCGGGGCATAGCCCAGCGCTTCGACGGCGCGCAGCCGGATTAGCTCGGGCGTGCTGGGTTCGCGAATGATGCGTAGCAGCACATCGGCGGCCGCAGGGCCTATCTGGGCAATGCCGTGCTCAACATCCAGCGGCTCATAGCCATCGATCAGCGTGCGCACGGCCGCTTCCACCTGGGCCTGCGTCTTGGCGTTCACGACGGGCCGCGGGCGGGACAGGTGCTTGTAACGAGGGGTCGCCATGGCCTCTGGAACAACAACGACGCCGGTTGCCAGGGGCAGCAGCGCAGCCAGCATGCGAAGGGATGATTTTGTCATGTTCAGCTCTCGATTCGTTCTGCGGGGACGCAGCCGCCGTCCCGGCAAAGGGCACAGGGGTTAGGGACGAACCTGGGGCATTGAACGCAGCACCTGGCCCTGTTCAGCCGTCAGCTTTTCGCCGCCCGAAGCCGACCAGTACATCAGGTTCATGGTTCCCTGCTTCGTCGATTCAGACGGGCCGTTGCCATCGCCCAGGGGATCGGTCTTGCCGTTTCGTTCGATGACGTGTGACAGACCGAAGGAATGGCCTAGCTCATGCGCGGCGGTCTGACCCAGCGATTCCAGCGTGTAGCCAGCCCCGGTCATGCACAGCAGGCTGGTCGCGAACACCGCACCGGTTCGTGGGTTGTTCTTCATGCCCGGGGCCGAGGGAATGCCGCCGGCAATGCCCAACACGCCGTTTGGATTGATGGCGCGCACCAGCACCAGATCGGCACCACCGGCGCTGTTCTTCGATGCGGCCTGCAGCGCACGGCCCAGGCTGGTGTTGCTGTTGGCATCGATCGAGTTCGGCGCGTCGCTGTCGATGTACTCGATGGGGTCGAAGGTGATGCCCGCGCTGCTCTGTCCCCAGATGTCCTGCAGCTTGCGCACCATCGGCTGCAGCATCGTCGCTGCGTTGCTGGCCTTCAGCATGCGGATGTTGCACGTGCTGGGCAGGCCCGACACGTCCGTGATGTGGATGCGCAGCGGCAGGCGGCCCGTGGTCTTGGTCTTGGGCGACGCCTCGGCCAGCTTGTAGATGACCGTGACCTGCGGCTCGCTGTTCATCATGCTCATGGTGTCGAAGCCGAAGGCCTGGAACGGATACGGTGCGGAAGCCAGCGGCACGCGCGTCGGAGAGCCGGACAAAAGCAGGGTGGCGGCGCCCAAGTTCGGCTGGTGACGGATGGCGTTCTTGAAGTAGCCATCGGGATCGCTGGGCGAGGGCACAACATAGATGTCCTTGCCGCTGGCGTCGTTGATCCACTGCATGCCGACTTCGAAGTTGTCGTTGGCGTCGGGGGCGCTGATCACGAAGGTGGCCGATCGTCCCGTCGCTGGCACCAGCAACGTATCGTTGGCCTTGTACGTGGCGGCCAGGCCCTGGTTGCTGGGCAAGCAGCCCTTCATGCGCGGCCACTTGCTGGTCGAAAGCTTGCGCAGCGGGGCGGGCAGCTCGACGCAGGCGGCTGGCGAATCTCCGTCGCTGGCTGCCTTGCAGTCGCGCGCATCCTGGCACATCACCAAGCACACGCCCATCACGCACGAGCCCTGCTTGCACTGCGCATCGTCCAAGCAGCTAATCAGCGGCGTCTTGGGCGCAGCAGCCCGCTTGTCGATGCACGACCCACGAACCCGACTGGCGTCGCGATCCAGGGTGCAGGTCTGGCTTTCGCCACAGGCTGTCTCGCGCTGGCAGGAAAGGGCGCAGCGTCCACCCAAGCAGGCCTGGAACTGGCAGTCGTTGTCGGTGCCGCAGGTCTCGCCGGGCTTTTTGCCGGGACGCTCGGCACAGGTGCCGTCTTGGCAGGTGTGTCCTTCCGATCGGCAGTCGGTGTCGGCCTTGCAGCGCGGCTGGCAGGCGCCCTCGTAGCACTGCGATCCTTCGCGGCAGTCCGTCGCCTTGCTGCAGCCCGCCAAGCAGACCGGCGGGCCGGCTTCTGACAGGGCCGAACAGCTTTTGCCGTCGCCACAGGCCTTGGCATCGCCTGCGCAGTCCACCGAACAGTACCCGTTGGGGAAGCCGTCCTTTTCGCCCAAGCAGCGAGCGCCCGCCCCGACCGCTGCGCACTCTGCATCGGCTTTGCATGGATCGCCCAGGCCGGGCTTTCCGCAGGCCGACAGCAACAGCGAAAGCCCCAGGGTCGCTAAGCCATACGGCACCGGTCCGCGCAAGCAGGCGAGCCGAAACGAATCGAATCGAGAAAGGATACGCTGCATGCGGCGCATCGTATCGCCCGATTTCCCGCGGTCAATTGCAATTATTTTGCAGGCTTGGTCTGGCTTTGGCGCATAGCCAAAATGGATACAGGACCGACGGTCAAAAAGGACGGATTCGCGTCTTTTACGGAACCGCGTTGGCGCCTATCTGGGTCGCTTCAAAGGCCGCCAGCTTGCGTTCCAGCTTCCACTGCTGGCTGGCGCGGGGGCTGCTGTTCAGGAAGGCTTGGCAGCTGGCGCTGATCGTGTGGACGGTGGCCAGCGGATCGCTGCTGCGGCACGCAGCGACGGGCACCGCGTTTCGCACGTCGTCCCACAGGCTGGCGCCGGGCAGGAAGCTCTTTTCCACGCCGGTGCGGGCAATGGCTTTGAGCTGCCGATACTCCAAGCGCTGAACCTGGGCGGCGCGCAGGTATTCCGCCGAAAGATCGGTTCGCAGGATGCCTTCGTCGTCGGTGGCCAGGGTCACCGGCACGCCCGCCGCCAGGTAGGCGGCCAGCGGGTGGGCATCGCCTTCGGCCCCCAAGATCGCTTGGTTGGACGTCAGGCACGCCTCGACCGCGACCCCAAGCTGAGCCATCTGACGCAAGAGCCGCCTGGCAGGTCCCGCCCCGGTCGGGCGCGCCAGATCCGCGGCATCCGCATCGTCGCTGTCCGCTGGATCCTCTTCGCTTTCATGCAGGATGTCGACGGCGTGACCGATGCGTTCGGCCCCGGCGGTCAGGATGGCGCGACGGATGTGCGATCGCAGGTGGGCCTGCCCACTTGATGTCGCTGGCAGCACCTCGGGGACAAGCTCGCCCGCGTGCAGCGCGACGTGCACGGGCTGCCGGTCGGGCAGCGCGCGGTTCAGTCGATTCAGCACGCCCAGGGCCAGCATTTCGTCGTCGTAATAGGCCAAAGATGGCGAGCTTTCC
>JAYRFD010000588.1:0-4080 GCA_041908565.1 Polyangia bacterium
CCGATCCAGCCACCACTCCGATCGATTAAGAAGCGCGCCGGCAAAGTCGTAGCGGCCCAGCGTGTCCAGGGTCACCGGATCCAGCTGATGGGGCAGCCCGCCTTCCCACAGGGCCAGCAACCGCCCGCCGTGGTACACGACGTTGGTATTCGCCGGATTCTTGAAGCGCAAGCGCAGGGCGTTGGCCAAAAATCCGCCGGGCAGGTTGGTGCCCAGACCGCGGTACAGCATGCGGCCCGCCCGTTCTTCGTGAACGAAGGCATCGGTTCGCACAAAGCGATTGCGATACCGAATGCGCGGCCGGCTGTCGCTGCTGGTGCTGCCGATCGCAAAGCGCAAGACCAGGCCATCGCCGTCAAACAGGTGGCCATAGGTCTGGTCTCCGATCGAAAAGCGGCCTGGCCCATTGCGATACAGCACGCCGCGCAGATCGAGGGGAAGCTCTCCTTCGACGATCGGCAGCGTGGTCTGCACTTCTTGCGTGACGGACTGATGGGCCGAAACCCAAACCTTGGTGAGCGCCTGTGCATCCATGTTTATTGGCAAGCTCCCAGACCTTGCGTTGGCGGCAGAGCGAACGGTTCATGGCCAGCACCGAGTCCTGCCCGCGATCGGCAAGAACCGCGGGGCACTGACGAGGCACTGACGGGGTACTGACGAGGTACTGACGGGGTACTGACGGGGCACTGACGGGGCACTGATCGATCCACCGCGTCGTTCGCGCACACCCCTAACTCGCTTCGCTCCGGCTGTCCAGACTGGAAGTAACTGCACGAGCAGGAAAACCGGAAGAGGCAGCAGCGCTTGTTGCGGGCCCACCGTCCGCGGTATCAATCCGCGCAGATGCCAGCAGAGCCTTCGCATCGATCGCAGGCCCAAGGCCCAGACCCGCGCACAGCGTCCAGTGCAGCGAAGCCGAAAAGCGATCGGGCCCAGCGCAGCCGTCCGCTGTGCCTGTCGATCGCAGATGGGAAGTTATCTGTCCAGCTGGGCAACGCGACGGCAACGCAGCGCCTGGGCAGACTGTTGGCTGTCGATGCACAGGGTGGCGATCTGATCGCGTTGCAAGGTCCGCTGGGCGCTGGCAAGACCTGCTTGGTGACCGGAGTTGCGCGCGGTCTTGGCATCAAAGAGGCGATCACCAGCCCGTCGTTTGCGCTTCTGAACCAGCATCGCGGCCGTCTGATGCTGTACCACGTCGACCTGTATCGTCTGCACGATGCAGCAGACCTGGCCGAGCTTGGCCTGTGGGAAGCCGCCGAATCGGGTGGCTTGCTTGTCATCGAGTGGCTGGATCGCTTCCCCGATGCCGTGGCCGCCGATCGCTTGCAGATCCGCGTGGACTTTCTTCCCGCCGGATCGCGCGGTCGCAAGGTCGAGATCACAGCCGGCGGACCGCGCAGTCGCGCGCGAATCTCAGAGCTTTCTCGGCGACTTAGCAGCTAGGGTGTCTGCCCTCTACGCGGCTCTTTCCTGTCCCCCCTCGCATGCGATAGGCTGTCCCCATGATCCCATTCGAGGAATTCGCCGCTGCGCTCGAACGATACAAGCTCCGCAAGCAGGCTGCCGCGCAGGCCGCTGCCCCGCAGAAGGTGCCGTCGGGCAAGCCGGCTCAGTCGGGTCCGCGCGCCGTTGCGCGCGGTGATCAGTCCGCCATCGAAGTGATCGAAGAGCTCTAGCAAGGCTGGTATCGGCGGGCGAGTCTGATCTATAGATTCGCGCGTGATACAGGCTTCGCAGGCGACCGCAGTCGCCGATATTGCCGTCGTGGGCTCCGCTCTTGGAGCCTGTCCTGGCGCCGAAGTGGTCGGCGTGGTTCGTTCCCTGCCTGCAGCGACCGAGGCAGACTCTGCCCCTGCAACATCGCTGCAGCCGGGGCAGGTGGTGGTGGTGCCGCGCCTGCTGCCCTGCGGGGACTGTGATCGCTGTCGACGTGGACGGGTTGCCGTCTGTGCCCAGCGTCTGGTCCGCCCCGGTCGCCCGCAATCCATCGAGCGCCTGCCCGTCCGCTTTCTGCTGCCGCTTTCGCCCCCCTTTCGCAGTGAGCCACCGCCCGCCGAGGATCTGTTTCGCTTTGCCGCGCTGAGCGATGCGCTGCTGGCCCCCTATTCCGCCCTGGTGCGAGCCGGCATCGGCCCCGGAGCGCTGTGCGTCGTCGTCGGTCGCGGATCACGCGCCGCGCTGTCGGTCGTCGTCGCGCGCGCCCTGGGTGCCGCCGCGGTGGTTGTCAGTCCCGGCCTGGCCCAGCCCGATCGAGAGCGCCTGCAGGCGCCGCCCTTCGACGCGCTTTCGGTGCTGTGGGATGAAGCGCAGGATCCGGCTGCAAGCCGCGCCCAGCTTCGCCAGATCGCCGTCGACGCCGGCCTGGCTCCGCATGGGTTCTGCATCCTCGAGACCAGCGGCAGCGATGCCGGACGGATTTACGCGCTGAGCCTCCTTTCAGACGGAGGAACCGCCCTTCTATTGGACCGCGCGCAGCCACTTGCCCACGTCAATCGGCCCGCCAATCGCACCGATAGTCACACCGATTGGGCCCAGCCGACCGATCCGCCATCGTCGATCGCGACACCGGGCCTGGCCATGGATGTGCCCGTGGGTCCGCTGCTGAGCGGTGCGGCTTTGCTCGATCGAGCCGTTGCTGAGGGCTGTACGGTGCTGGGCGGCGGATCCGTCCATCCCGATCTGCTGGTCGAGCTGCTTGCGCTGTGCGATCGGGCTCGCATCGATCTGCGCCAGCTGACCCGTCGCATCGAACCGCACGAGGTCGATTCGGTGATGGCTGCACGCCGCGCCGGTCAAGGCGATCTGCTGACGCTGCCGATCGTCGACTATGGGCAGGCAGCGTCCCAAGCTGCGACCGACCCCAGCATGCCCACAGGGCCGGCATGAACTCGCCGCGTTTTCGCAGTCACGGCAGCGGTCGCTTTGCGCGCAGCGATCTGGCCAGCTGCCCGGACTCGGTCGTCTTGGAAGAAGGCGTGCTGATCTTCCACCCCGAAAACGTCTTTCTGGGCGACGACGTCTACGTCGGTCACGGCGCGCAGCTCAAAGGCTATTACAAGAACCAGCTGCGCATCGGACGCGGGACATGGATCGGCCAAGCCAGCTTTCTGCACGCGGCTGGGAGCATCACGATCGGCGAAGACGTTGGCATCGGTCCGCACGTCTGCATCCTGACCAGCCATCACGTCCTGCCGGCTCGCACACTGGGCGAAGGGCCCGCGCAGCTGGGCGAGGCTCTTGTCGATCCCGAGCTACCGATCCTGCGCCGCCCGCTAGCCTTCGCGCCGGTCGTCTTGGAATCCGGCTGCGACATCGGCGTCGGGTCGATCATCCTGCCCGGCGTCACCATCGGACGACTTGCTCAAGTCGGGGCGGGCTCGGTCGTCACGCACAGCGTACCCGCACGCGCCATCGTCGCCGGCAATCCCGCGCGCATCTTACGAACGTACTAAGACAAGAACGGGACAGGGACGAACAGGTCGGTCGATCCGTCGATCGCTCGATCGATCACAGGGGCCGTCGGTTACGGTCCAAACGGGTTGCGTAGGGTGTCATCGCCGCCGCCTGTGGCCTTCTTCGGTTCAGGCTTGGCGTCCGACGCAGGCTTGCTGTCGGCAGCGGGCTTAGCATCGGCTGCCGGCTTGGCATCGCTGCCGGAGCTGGCCTTGGAATCCGTGGCCGGTGCCTGGCTGGCCGCCGGTTCTTTTTGCGCCGCAGACCCCGCGCCACCTGCGCCTTGTGTGCCGCCCGTTCCACCACCGCCTGCTGGGGGAGCAGCGGGCCGTGGACGCACCAGCGGCTGATCGGTCAGCAAGCGCAGCGGCGGCAAGCGCACCGAGGCCGGACGCTTGTTCGGATAGGCGTTTGCGCCCACCGCAGCGGGAGCAGTACCCGGCGATGTTCCGACAGACGGCTCATCCGGTACGGTCGGGTTGGTCGGCGCCGCCGGAGTCGGCACAGCCGCCGGGGTCGCAAGATCGGCGACTTCAACCGCGGGTTTGCTGGGCAAGGCAACGACGGCCGAGCCGGTCTGCTGGGACGGCACAACCGTCGGCTTGCTGCCTGGATCGGTCGGAC
>JAYRFD010000589.1:0-2207 GCA_041908565.1 Polyangia bacterium
AGCGCAGCGCCATCGTTCGATAGTTTATCGATGAGATTTCCCCTGAAGCAATCACCGGATTTGCACACGGAAGGCCAGGCGGTGGCCGAGCATGGGGAGAGCGGGCGCAGATTGGGACGTCGCGCAGCGGCGGGTGGAGGTCAGGCTTTGAAGGCGCTGGCGTCGGGCAGTCCGCTTCCCGTTAGGTCGGCGCCCATCGCGGTCAGCACGCCCGAAAAGATCTCGGGTTCGTTGGATGTCTGCTTGCCGGGCTGGGCGGCTCCGGTGCGGGGATCGAAGCCAAAGGTCAGGCCCGTCGCTGGATCGACGCCACCGAGGATCGTGTTGCCCTTGACCATCGGTGAAAGCAGCAGGAAGCCGTTGTTCAGATCGTGGCCGCTGCCGAACTCGATGGCGTTGTCGGGGCGGTTGCGCGTGCGACCGAAGTCGGTGGCGACGTAGATCATCGTGCGATCCCACAGCGACTCGCCGCTGCCGGCATCAAAGGGCTCGGCCTTGAGCAGCGTGATCAGCTTGTCCACCGTCGACAAGATGCGCTGCCACATGAAGGCTTGCGCTCCGCGGTGATCGTTGTGACTGAAGTCGAAGGCCAGCGGTGGGTTGAACAGGCCGCCCGGCCCGCCCAGCTTGACGTTGAAGTCGGGGCCGATGGTGACGGCGGCCGACACGCGATACTTGATCAACAGAAAGGCCAGCGCGGCCTGCCCTTGATATGGATCGTTGAAGAAGTCGGGGAACACCGCGCGCACCTTCACACCGTCGGGGGAAGATGCCAGGCCATACTGCGTAAGCGGCACCTGGGGCGGTAGATCGGGCAGGACGTTTAAGCGCGTGATCAGATCCTGCGTCTCAAGCCCTGCCGAGCCATCGCGCTGCGTGCGCCAGCGGGCCAGCGCCTTGCTGTTCATAAACGTCCTGCCAAAGACGCTGTTGGTGTCGAGCTCGTTGCGGGCTTCGCGCGCCAGCTTGATGACATCAGCCGGTGGAGCGCCCTGAATGCCGCGCTGTCCATCCAGCCCCAGCGGCCACAGGCTGGGGTTGGTGACGGTCTCGGGATAGATCGAAGCAGGCAGGGTCACGTCGGTGCCGCGCTCGCCATAGCCACCGATGGCCATGTTGACGTTGGGCAGCGGCATGCCTTGGCCCCACTGCAGCGCGACGCATTCTTGCAGCGTGCGACCGCGCCAGGCGGCGTTGCCGGTGATCGATCGTTTCTGCGCGATGGTGTGGTTGACCGATGTGCCGATGCTGGTCGCCACCAGCATGTCGTCCTTGTACTTCTGCACGAAGGCCAGCTGGTCGGCGTTGACCGGGACGCCGATGCTGCCGATCTTGGCGGCGGAATAGCGCACGGCGCGCAGGGGACTTCCGGCCACGGCCTGCACCGATGCGTCGGGGAAGGTGTTGATCTTGGGCGCGTTGGCACCGGCCTCGGTGGCGCGGATGGCCAGAAAGCTGTCAACGATGCTGGCTCCACCGGCGGCGCCGATCACAATCAGGAACTTGGGCGGCGTGGTCAGTTCGCTGGTGCGCGGGCCGGTGCGTTCCTGCAATTCCGGAGTCTGCTGTGCTTGTCGGCAGCCGAACAGAAAGGGCGACAGCGACGAGGATCCAGCAGCGGCCAAGGACAAGGCCTTCAGCACTTCGCGGCGATTCAGACGTCCATTGCTCTTTAGCGACATGTGCTTTGACCTCTAGTAAAAGACCGCTTCCGACGACGAAAACGCCGCGAAACAGACCGCCTGCATAAATGCGCGAGCAGGCGTGGCGTTGCCGGTTGCTTCGATGTCGTGTGCCAGCTGCACATAGCGCGTTAGCTCGGCTTGCGATGGCTCGCGCAGCAAGGCGCGCTGTACCACCGCGGTGATGATGGATCGGACCTCTTCCCCGTCGGGGTTGGCCAGCTTGCTGCCGTTTAGCGGCACGCCGCGAAAGACCACCGCGCCGCCCGCGTTGGCCAGATCCAGATCCACTCGCTTGGTGCAGGCCGACCACATGATGCGTTCGACCACCAGTGGAGTCGTCGCCGATGTGATGCCCGATGCTTCGTACAGCCCCGCGCCATAGGGCTCAACGCCGCCCAGCGCGACGTTGTGCACGGCGGTGGCGCATGGATAAAGCCCCAGCTCTTTGCAGACATCGCTTCCGGGGAGCTCAAGCGCTTGCGCGACATCGGCGTTCAGGCGCTCGGGCCCTTTGAAGCGCAG
>JAYRFD010000590.1:0-3023 GCA_041908565.1 Polyangia bacterium
CGCCGCCGCGCGTCCGCAGCAAAGGCAAAGGCTCGACGGAAACGCAAGGCTTGGGACCGCCCATGCCGCTGTGGGTGATCGACATGGGGCATCGCTTTACCCATGTCTGCGCCGTCGCGCAGCATCCGTCGAAGCCCGGGCAAGTGGTGGTGCCGTTTGTTCGCACCATCGCTCGCGGCGGTCTGCAGCTGACGCAGGCCGTGGCGCGCGCGCACAACCTGCACATGACGCGGGCCGAGATGCTCAAGCATGAGTACGGCCTGGATGAGTCAGCCGATGCCACGACGGCGCAGGCGATTCGTAGCGCGCTGCGTCCGCTGATCCGCGAGCTGCGTCAGACGCTGTCGGCGTACAGCGCGCGCATGGGCGAGCCGCCGCGCGTGGTCTATCTGTGCGGCGGCAGTTCAGAGCTGCGTGGCCTGTTCGAGCTGATGCAGAACGAGCTGGATCTGGAAGTGCTGCCCTTGGTGCCGCCGCCGCGCGCTGCCTGGTTCGGCAATCGCGAGGGGCCCACGCCAACCTTGGCCGCGATGTCGGCATCGCTTTCGATCGATACCGCCACGCTGACGAAGATGCGCATGCCCAGCTTTGCGCTTCTGCGGCGCTTCTGCGCTGGGGCACCCGCCGTCGGCTTGGCCTTGGCCGAGATTTACGGAACCCAGGCCCCGCAGGTCAACTTCCGCAAGGGCGAGTTTGCCTTTCGTACCGACTACGCCTTCTTGCGCGAGCGCGCGCCGTACTTGGTCGGCTTCTTGGTCGCGCTGCTTCTGTGCGCTGGTGGCTGGGTGACCGCTCAGCTGCACTTGCTGGAAAAGGAATCGGATCGCCTGCGTCAGCGCTTGAGCAGCGAGACCACATCGCTGTTTGGCGAGGCCAAGTCGGATGGTGCCGCCGTGCTGGCTGAGCTGAACAGCGCGCTGGCGCAAGACAAAGGCGGCGAGCGACGGATTCCGCAGATCTCGGCGCTCGACTTGCTGGAAGACATCTCGCACGCGGCGCCCGCAGCCAAAGAGGGCAACCCAGCTCGCCTGGATGTGATGGAACTACACGTTCGACCCAAGAAGATCGAACTGAAAGCGACGGCAGCATCTGCGCAGTACGTCGAGGACTTTGCGACGTCGCTGTCCAAGCTGTCCTGCGTAAAGGGTGTGCAGAAGGGCAAGGTGTTGACCGTGAAGAACACAGGGCCCGACGGAAAACCCATTGAAGCGAAGCAGTTCAGCTTTGAGCTGACCACCACCTGTCCCTAGGCAGGAGCCTGGCTGTGAGCAACGAAGAAAATCCTCCATCAAAGCAAAGCAGCGGTGCTCTGTCCGCTGTGCGTACGCGTCTGCGCGATGCGTTCGATGCGATTCCAGCCCGCCAGCGTGCCCTTCTGCTGGGGCTGTTTGGCACCGCTCTGTTCTTGGGGACCGCCGTGGCGGTCTACAGCGTCTACGACCGCATCGACACGCTGGAAGAAAAGAACGACGCCATGCAGCGCGCGCTGCAAGAGATCGAAAAGAAGCGCGGCGCCTACCTGAACGCGAAGTCTCGCGAGCGGAACCTGGAAGCGCGCATCGGTTCAAGTCCACTTCAGCTGACCGGCTTTTTGGAACAGCTTGCGAAAGAAGTGGGCATCGAGATCCGCGAGACCAACCCGCGCAGCCCCGAGCCGATCGGCAAGAAGTACCTGCAGCAGAGCATCGACGTGCGCATCAGTAAGGTCGCCCTAGAGCCGCTGCTGAAGTTTCTGCGCAAGCTGGAGACATATCCCAGCAACTTGGTTCTGGTGACAGAGCTATCGGTGCGATCGCGCGACGACAAGCACCAAGACTTCGAGGTGGATCTGACCGTCTCGACGTACGAGCACGCGCCCAAGGGAGCACGCAAGGGGGCGGGTGGCAAGCCGGGCGAAGCGGACAAAGACGCCGACAAGAACAAAGAGGGGCCCTAGCATGGTGCGCGTGTTTCGCCTCAAGAAAGGCCAGGCGCGTCTGCTGCGCATCGTCGGCTATCCGATCTTTGCGCTGGGTGTGTTCTTGGCGTCGTTTTACTTTTCGCTGCCGCTGGATCGCATCAAGGATCGCCTGCAGCGCGAGCTTTCGCAGGACAGCGGTCCGCCGGCGCCCGGCTCTGGAGCGTGGGGCATTGGCCTGGGGATGGATGTCACGATCGGCGACATCGGTCTGAACTTGCTGCCGGTGGGGGCGTCGGCATCGGATGTCACCCTGCGACCGCGCCCGGCGCCCGGGGCGGCGGCCGAATCGGACGCGCAGAAGCGCAGCAAGGCGATGTTTGTCGAATCGCTGCGTCTGCGAACGCCGGTGCTCGCACTGCTGTTCGGTGATCGCGTCCTGGGTGTCGATGTACAGGCCATGGGCGGATCCGTCGTGGTCGATGGCGGCCTGATCAGCGATGGAGCCATCCTGAAGACCGAGCTAGACAAGCTGACCCTGGCGCGCGCGCCCATCCTTGCGCAGTTCGTGCCGCTGCCGGTGCTGGGTGTGCTTAGCGGCAACGCGGACATCAAGGTTCCGCTGCGCAAACCAGACAAGGGGGCCGAGACGCGGCGCAGCGTCGGCAACAGTCCGCTGGCGGTTGCGTTGGACTACAGCAAGACTGCCGGTCTGATCGAGATTCGCATCGAACAAGGCGTGCTGGGCGACGGAAAAGCCAAGCTGGCGGTGCCGGGCGATCCGTTCTTGTCGCAGGGCATCACGTTTCCCAAGCTGGCCTTGGGCAACGTCACGGGACGCGTTGTCTTTGATCGTGGGCGGGCCACGCTAAGCGATGTGCGCAGCCAATCGGCCGATGCCGAGATCGCGCTGGAAGGCTACATCGAGCTACGCGATCCGCTGCCGCTGTCCGAGCTTCGCTTGTATCTGCGCTTCCGACCATCTCCGTCGCTGATCAAGCGAGAGCCGACCATGGAGATCCTCAGCAACGCGATGGCAGCCGGCAAGCGCAGCGATGGTTCGTTGGGCTTCGCGCTCACCGGCACAATGGCGGCGCCGCGTTCGCGTCCCTCGCGCGAGCCGCCA
>JAYRFD010000591.1:0-2527 GCA_041908565.1 Polyangia bacterium
CGATAGCCGCAGGCGAGTGGCTCCCTGGTCGCTGCCGCCGGGACTGGTCAGGATCAAGTCACCGCTGCCTTTGACATCGTAGGCATACGTCGGATGCTGAAGTGCCAAGGTCTGGCCGCTGGATCGCAGCGTCTGCGCATAGGTATAGGCATACGCTTCGGACAGCGTGACGCGCCCGTCGCCATTGCGGTCGGCGGCGCCGCGCAGCGCGTTGACCAAGTGATGGGAAAAGAACGATCCGCGCAGGCGGTCGGATTCCTGACTGGACTCGCCGGCAGTGCTCGACGACAGGATGGCGGTCCCTTCGGCTTCGACGCGGTTGTCCAGGCGCAGGGAAAACTCAGGCGCCGGAGTCACGCCCTTTACCCGCGTCACGCTTCCCGAACGACAGGCATCGACGACCAAGATGCGCATGGTGGCCGGCGAGCCGCTGACCAAGGCGCGTAGCTCGTCGAAGGCCAGGCGCGATCCACGCAGGTGCAGCGCTTCGGCATCGGCATGTCCCGAGTAATAGACAACCAGCGCCGTCGCTTCGGATCCGCTGTCGCGTCCGGCCCGCAGCCCGGCGCTGATGTTGATCAGAGTACGGCGCAGCGTGTCGGCGGACTCGTCGATCAGAAGACGCAGGCGATCCGATGCGACGCCGCCTTGCGTGCGCAGGACATCGGCCATCTCGCGCGCATCGCGTTCGGCGTATAGCAGCTGAACATCCGACGCATCGCCGCGGTTGTTGCCGACCGCAACCACCCAGGTCTCGGCGGGCAACGCGCGGGCTGGCTTCGCAATCAGGCAAAGCCCCCCGACCAGCCACAAGAGCAGAGCAACGCGACGGAACACGATCTAGTTCTTGTTCAACACAAAGGGGGTCAGCTGGCAGCCTCGTGGGCAGGTCGGTGGCTCACCCGGAAAGACTGCCTGACACGCCGTCGCCGGCAAGATGGACTTGCCCGGACACAACACCAGATACAGCGTCTCTTCACCGACGGATGCGTCCAGCGCGACAGCCCCGGGTAGCTCTTGCGCTTTGCCTGCCGGTCGGGACGCGTCGCGCGGCTGCGTGGGCCATGCGACGTACAGTCCGCCCTTGGGTTCAATCCCCAGAACGGCCACGTTGCCGGCGGTGGGCAGATCGACGACGAAGCGAATGCGGTCGCCAGTCACGAAGTGATCGCCGCTGATCGCCTGCTGGGCTCGACCGCCTTGCAAGCGAAACACCGACAGGGCCAAGGCGCCTTTTTCCCGCGTCTGTTCAATCCCGCTGTCCCAATCACCCGTCGATGATGTGCGGCTGACCAGCACGATGGCCAGAAGCGCCACACCTGCCGCGACCGAAAGCGGCTTGGACAGTCGACGCAACGTACCCAGCACGCGGTCTATCAGCGATGCCGGTGGCGCTTCGTCCAAGCGCCGACGGATGCTGGCCAAAAGCACGCGTTCGTCTAGCTGCGGCACCGCCGCGAAGCCCGCCTGCCGAGTCGCCATGCGATCCGGACACAGCGCGCAGCCTGCAATGTGTGCTCGCAGCGACGCGGCTTGTTCATCTTGCAGCTCGCCTGCGTGCAGCCGATCCAGCGCAAAATCCGACGGACAGCCTGGATTGCCGGCCGCAAGCCGAGCCCACCCTTGTTGCTGAAACTCTCTATCCATCGTCCACCCTAGCCATGTCTGCTTTTGTGAAGGACAGGGTCCTCTCTGCAGAGTTGGACCCGCGGGCGGCACGCTTGGGCAAGGCGAATCTGCAAATTCTTTGCATCGCCGTTTGTCCACTCATGCCGAGACCTTCCGCTGCTGTCCGCTGGTTGCGCTGCGCTGCCGCGCCCAGGCCAAGAAGCGGTCGATGAAGTTTCCCACCGTGCGCTTGGACACCCCCAGAAGCTCTGCCGCTTCTTCGTGACTCATGCCATCCAGATAGACATACACAGCGGCTCGCGCCTGCTGTTCATCCGCTTCGGCCAGCAAGCGGCGCAGGTGCAGAAGGTCGCTCTCGGATGCAGAGCTGTTTTCTTCGGCCACGAAATTCTCAGCAAATAGCTGCTTCCGTCGTCCGTGATCGCGTAGCTGATTCAGGCAGTAGTTGGTCGTGACCTGATACAGCCACGTCGTGACGCTGCTGCGCCCTTCAAATTCCTGCATGCCGCGCATGGCGCGGATGAACACCTCTTGCGTCGCTTCCTCTGCATCTTCTTTGCGCCCAAGAAGGCGCAGCGCGCGGCGAAAGACCATTGGGCCATGCAGTCGAAACAGAGCGCCCACATCAGGCGTGCCGCTAGCGGTGGCCATCCCGTTATGGTCCCACGCGCCACGTCGCAGGGTCAAGTGGCGGATCTTTCACGGGATCTTGCGGAGGAGTCGGAAGGAAGATCGGGCGCGCTACTTCTTGCCCTTGCCGGCAAACACGCTGATCACGTCCGCGTTCACGTTGGCAACCGCGATGTCTGGAATGCCATCGGCGTTGATGTCACCGACGGCCAAGCCTTCGGGCTGTTCGCGCGTGGCCAGATCGCCGATCGGCTGCAGCATGCCCCCG
>JAYRFD010000592.1:0-2634 GCA_041908565.1 Polyangia bacterium
CGATGGTGGGCCGCTTGCCGGTCGCTTGCAGCCTGCGCCAATCAACACCGGCGCCAGCAGCAGCACGGAACGAAATGCAAACCATTTGCAGTACGTGTACGCGCTGCCGGTCAACAGACGGCCAACTTCCGACGGAATGCGAAAAGATTGGGGGGGCATCGCGTCTACGGAATTTCAAATTCTTTGCAAAAGACCAGGTCGTCGGGATCGGTGTCGTAGTGCGCGTGGCGGTGCTCGGCATTGGGCCAGCCATGGGCGCAGGCGGGCTCTGTTCCGTCGGGCGGAACGCGGAAGAACGAGCACTCTTCGCAACAGTGACGCAGCGCAAAGCGCTGGCGCTCGCTTTGAAATTCCGGACCGCGGGGGATGCGCATGGCGGGACGTATGCTCTGCGAAATTCTATGGCTGTGGGGGAGATCCCGTCGCGGCCAGCGCCTTTCGGGACCGGACGGGCGGCGACACTTGGCGCAGCAGCCAGCGAGTGATGCCCGGGAAAAACCGACTCAGGATGTAGGGCAGCGGATAGACGATGACGCGCTGTTTCAGGTCGACGGCCGATCGAATGCGGCGTGCAAGCTCGCGCGCATCGCCGGTCAGAAGCAGCGCCTGCGCCCACTTTGGATAGGCCGCATAGCCTTCACGGCCAAGCGGTGTATCGACGGGGCCGGGGTACACCGTCAGCACATGGACGCCGGTTCGCGCAAGCTCAACGCCCAGGCATTCCGACGCGGCGCCGCTGCCGGCCTTCGACGCGACATAGCCCCACATGCCAGGCACCGGCGAATAGGCGGCAATGGATGACACATCGACGATGGCACCGGCGTTGCGCTGCAGCATCGCAGGCAGCACGGCCCGTGTGATGCGCATCGGCGACAGCAGGTTCAGGTTCAGCGTCGCGTCCAGATCATCGTCCTCGTGCTCGACGGCAGGCAGGACGCGCTGTACACCCGCGTTGTTGATCAAGACATCGATCGGTCCAAACTGCGCCACCGCCGGGGCCAGCCAGTCGCAGCAGCTAGACAGCTTGGCCAAGTCCATGGCGAAGATCTGCGTCTTGCCACCGACTCGGGCGGCCAGGGCTTCCATCTCGCCCCGACGGCGGGCCACCAAGGTCACGGCGGCGCCGGCCGCGACATATTCTTCGACCAGCGCAGCGCCGATGCCGCTGGATGCTCCCGTGATCGCCACATGCTTCATCTGCATTCTCCGCGTTGCGTCCCGGTGTATCACATTCGGCCCAGCCTGTGGCCAGCCTGCGCGGCAGGCGGCGATGTTCTGTTGACGACGGGCCCACCGCTTCACATATCCTGAAGATCAAAGAGGCCCCGCCTGTCGAGCGTCAAAGAACCCGCACAGCCCAAGGTCAAGCGTCGCCTGGCCGACTTGGCGGATCGCCTGGCGCGCAGCAGTCGCGTCTTTTTGATCACGCTGATCGTCCTTTTGGGCATCGAGATCGTCGTCGACTGGAACCAGACCCTGGTCGAGATCAATGTCCTGCGCGATCAGATCCGCCTCAAAGGCATCAGCTATGCCGGCCTGCTGGCCCGCGCTGCCGTCGAGCCCATGGTGGCCGGCGATCGCCATGCCTTGACGCTGTTGGCCAGCGGCATCTTGGACGATGAAGACGCGATCTATGTCCGCATGACCGACCCGCGCGGACGCCTGATCTTCGATCGGCTGGACGCGGACTTCGCAGCCCAAGATGCCAAGGGGGGGCGCGCGCCGTTTCCGCAGCGCTACGCGCACTTTCTGGATCGCGATACGACGGGCGTGTCGCAAGACTTCGATGGCTTTCGCATGCGCCTGGCCAACAGCCGCTATCGCGATCTGCCGCAGATCTGGAGCGACGTGCTGGCTCGCCTTGCTGCGCGCTTTACGCCGCCGCCCCCGCTGCCCACAGCGCGGGCGCGCATCCTGTACCAAGACCGCCTGCGCGATGCGCAGTACCGTCGAGATGACTCGACGACCTGGGCCATCACACCGGTGCAGTATCAGGGCGAACCGGTGGGCGCGATCTTGGTGGCCTTCGACATGACGCGGACCAACCGCGCCGTGCGCAACAAGTACATCAAGGGACTAGGCATCGTCCTTTTCTTCGTCGCGCTGATCGTGTTTCAGAACATCGCTGGACGCCGCGACAAGCTGCGCCTGTTGGACTTGGAAAGTCGGCATGCGCGGGCCAAGCAGGCCTTGCAGCAGGCGCTGCCGGTCCAGCCGCTTTCGCTGCAGGGGCTGCAGATCGGTGCGGCGCTGGACCAAGCCCGCGGCCACGTCGATGGCCTGGTCTGGGATGTGGCCGACGAAGGCAGCGCAGCGTGGTTTCTGGTCGTCGATCCCGACGGCGATGGCATTGATGCAGCCGCCATCGGCCTGCATGTGCTGGCGACGTTCCGCAAGCGCCGACAGGCCGGCGCAACCATCGACGCGCTGGAAGAAATTCGAGCGCTGGGCGCTGCCACGCGCGAGATTCCCCTAACGCGTCCCATCGGCCTGCTGCTGCTGCGCGTAGACGGAAGCGGATCGTTTGCGGGGTATCGCGCCGACTTCGTGCGGCTGTGCTTGGCGGATGGACCTGCGACGACAAAACCTAGCGAGCCGGCAGTGTTCGAAGGCGACGTGGTGTTTGCAGATACC